>JANNCH010000106.1:0-2574 GCA_031386315.1 Pseudobdellovibrionaceae bacterium | reverse complement strand
GAAAAGCTGAAAGAAAAAGGTTTTGAAGTTCTGCTGTTGATCGATGTTGTGGATGAGTGGGTGGTTCAAGCATTGACTGAATACAAAGGTAAAACCTTGCAGTCGATCATGAAAGAAGGCCTAGACATTGATTCTGAAGATGAGAAAACACAAAAAGCAGAAGAAAAAAAGCAAGCCGAAGTTTCTTTGAAGCCTTTGCTAGATACAATGAAAGACACTTTGAAAAATGATGTTCGTGATGTGGTCATTTCTGAGCGTTTAACGACGACGCCCGCCTGTCTTGTGGCGGCGGCAACGGATCCTTCGGCACATATGCAAAAGATTTTGTCTCAGATGAGTCCAAACCAGCAAATCACAGCCAAAAGAATCATGGAGATAAACCCTAAGCATCCACTTTTTGAAAAGATGATTTCTGCAAACCCTGAGCAGCAAGCTCAGTGGTCAGAAATTCTTTATGCTCAAGCACTTTTGACTGAGGGCTCTAGTTTGCCAGATCCAGTGAAGTTTTCACGACAATTGGCAGAGCTCATGGTGCAGGCTGCGAATAGTGTGAAGCACTAGCTGACAATTTTTTAAGATTTTTAAAAGGTCGTCTGTAAAAGGCTTTCTATTACCCACATCTTTTTAATAGGATGTGGGTTTTTGTTTTTAAGTGCAGTGCTAGATGGAGTCGATCGCGCATCCATACACAGAACGCTGAATTCTGGACTTCCTGCCAAGAATTACTTAAATTCACCAGAGGTCAAAACACGATCTCTGTTTGTAGGGTATTTAAGGTCTGATGGCCACGATGGCCATTAGAAAGGCCCGTACATGGACGGCCACACTATCGAATTATGCCTAGCACAGCTGTATTGAATTCTTATCATTTACTCACACACAAAAATAGATGGCAAGAGTCGCCCGAGAGGATGGCCTTTTTATTTTCCGATCGAGAACGAAACACTGGATTGCACTTCGTTTTTAGTGAAGTCCTTGTTGTCTTTGAAAACCATCGTAGTGCCAGCATTCACTGAAATGATCGAGCCAAGGCGTATGCCTAAGCTTGCGCCAGCATAGGGGCTATAGGTAATAGGCTTTTTTTCTATTGTAGAAACACCACCGCTGATTTCTTCATTGGTATTTTGTGTGGCTTGGCCACCGAGTCGTCCACTTATGAAAAACATACTATTGAAGTTGTAGGTAGAGCGAATGCCTAGCTTTGCTTTTTCATCTTCATTGCGAATTGTTTCTGGAGCTGTGCTGTAATTTTCTGTATCAGCACCTTTTGTATATTCAAGTTCACCAGATAAGATATCTTGGCCGGCGGCGACACGGGCGCCATAAAATGAGCGAGTGGATGTGTGGGGTGTTGGATTGGTGCGAAAGATAGTTTCGTATCCATAGAGGGGTTCAATCTTAAGTCCTAAATCTTTTGAACTAAACGAAGGCGAGGCGGCTTCAACTACTGGGGCCACCAAGAATAATAAACCACACAAAATTTTCTGCATACATCCTCCGGATCTCTCAATAGTACAAGGGGGTCCAAAGTTAAGCAGGTGCAGATCTGAATTCCTAGACTAAAAACTTGTCACAATTTTTAGCTGAGGCGTGCTCTCATGCCTTAACCAAACAAAAAACGTAATATTTTCAGCTTCCACCCCGAGTAAGGGGCGTACTTTAGTGGTGGTTCTAACCAGAATGATTTTTTGAGGATACTTTTGAAATGGCTAAAGGTTTTAAAACCGAACTCGCCATGGTAGCTTCCGGTTCCACTAGCGCCGACTCCACCGAAGGGCATATGTGTATTGGCAATATGCATAACCACGTCATTGATGCAGCCACCTCCGAACGAGATTTCGTTCAAAATGCGTTTTTGCACATTTTGATCTTTGCCAAAAATGTAAAGCGCCAGCGGTCGCGGTTTATTTTTGATTTCTTTGAGTGTGGAATCCAAATCAGTGAATGAAATAACTGGCAAGAGTGGGCCAAATATTTCATCCTTCATGATTTCATCTTGAAAGCTCACATCACGCAAAATTGTTGGTGCAATATAGTTGTCAGCGACGATAACCTCGCCACCGACAAACACTTTGGCAGGATCAATAAGTTTTTGTAAACGCAGCACATGTCGTTGATTGATGATGCGTGTGTAGCTTTTGCTATCGCGAGGATTCGCGCCGGTCACGCTGCTGATTTGTGATTTTAGTTCTTCTAAAAGCTGTTGATAAATAGGTTGTTCGACCAAGAGATAATCAGGGGCAATGCATGTTTGACCTGCATTTAGAAACTTACCCCACAAAATTCTTTGCGCAGTCATTTTTAAATCAGCGTCATTAAAAACCAGGCAGGGACTTTTTCCACCTAGTTCAAGAGTGACGGGTGTCAGGTGCTCGGCTGCCGCTTTAGCGACAATTTTGCCAACAGTGGTGCTTCCGGTGAAGAATATTTTATCAAAACGCTGTGCCAGTAATTCTTGATTTACTTCGACACCACCCTCAACCACAAATAAATAAGCCGGATCAAAGTTTTGGTTGATAAGTTTAGCCATGGCAGCCGATGTGTGTGCCGGTAGTTCGCTAGGCTTTATGATGC
>JANNCH010000087.1:0-6757 GCA_031386315.1 Pseudobdellovibrionaceae bacterium | reverse complement strand
AACGCCTGTCGTTGAAATATCTTTGGGTGGAAGTGATACATGTAAAACCAGTGCTTTTGTGGATCAGACAGTGCTATTGACCGGCAAAAGTGCTTGTTACCCTTGTCAACACTCACAGCGATGTGCACAAAAAAGCCATCTTTGTAGTGAAAGTATATCTGTTCAAGATGCATTGGCAGGATTTGTTCAGCTGATGGAATCCTCTGAACAGAAAACATTTAGTCGTGCAGACGAAATCGAGCGTGCTATTTGGACATCTTACCTGAATGCTGCAGAAGTAAAAATAACTTTGAGCCTAGTCGAGGCTCAAGACCTTTTGAAAAAAACAGAAGAGCTTTTGCAATACCAACTAGATTTTGATAGCTGTGAAAACTTCAATCAAATATTTTCAAGTTTACAAGTGATTGCAGATAAAAAAATAGACACTGGTGTTTACTTTCAAAAGTTAGCACAGGTCTTTAAAGATCGCTTCGCCAACGCCGAGACTGCATTTAGTGCGCTTAAAAAAGCGCTCGAACAATCTCAGGCCTTACTTCAAATTAGACTGAATTTAATTAATCAATCTCTTTCCATGGATGGGGGGACGTATGCAGACAGAACTTGAAAACTATTTATCCTTGGCTTTGCAAAAGCTCGAGGCAGCCTGTGCTGTGCTGGTAAAGCAGCAGGGCTTTACTCGTGAAACTGAAAAAATGAAAATGCTTGCTGAACTTGCCAAAGAACAGGTGAAAAATGAAAATACTAGTACTGCAACTCGCTAGACTGGGTGACATCTACATGACTTGGCCAGCTTTACGTGCGCTGCGCCGGTTGAATCCATCTGCAGAAATCCATTTGCTGACTCGCCCGCGTTTTGAGGCAGCAGTGAAGGGTCTTGATGCTATCAGCAAGCACATCACTTTACCGGTTTCACATATACTTGAACCTATGGTGACCAATACAGATAATTCTGCTGATAGTTTGAAACGTTTGGATGTCTTGTTAGATAGCCTGAAGGCTGAGCGCTATGACAAAATTATTAACTTAACGTTTTCGCCTTTTTCAAGTTATCTGACGCATTATCTGACAGGTTTGAATACTAAAGTTTTGGGTTATACCCGTCATGCCGATGGATATTTAAATTTCGCCGACGAAGTCAGCGCGTTCTTTTATGCACAGGTCGGAATAGATCGTCCAAACCGTGTCCATGTGGCTGATATTTTTGCCTCTATGCTTGGGGTTGAATTCACTGAATCTGACTGGCGAGCGCCGGTAATCACTGCTGCGATTAAATTGCCTGAAAACTACGTCGTTGTACACGTGGGGGCAAGCGAAGCGCAGAAAACTGTGAGCACCGAAAAGTGGGTTCGCTTTTTAACTTACTTTACCGAGCGCAAACCCAATGTTCCGGTTGTGCTGATCGGAGCTCATTCAGAAAGGCATATCGCGCAAACAATTCTAGCGAAAGTACGCTCGAATCAGCTAGTGGATTTGGTTGGCCAAACTCAAGTTCAAGAACTGTTCCCGATTATTCAAAATGCAATGATGTTGGTAGGATGTGATAGTGCGCCCATTCACATTGCTTCGCTAACAGATACAGCAACCTTAAATATCAGCATTGGGCGAGTGAATTTTTGGGAAACAGGCCCCAAGGCGACACATAGTTTTATTTACCGTGCGGATTCTTCTGAAGCCTTGGTGGCGCAGCGAGTGGGCGAAATCCTAGCTCTTTTACTAGAGGGCACTATGGCCCCAGAGCTTATAACACGTGCGACGGGGCTGATTAGTTTTGCTAAAGAAGAAACCGAGGCCGAGAGCTTCCAGTGGAGACTCGCTTCGGCCTTGTATTTGGGAACTGACTTTCCGGTTAGTGAGAACATTCATTTTTATGAAGCTGTTATCAAATTGGACGATGTGAATAACTTTGCCCTCGAGCAGTTGAATTTGCACCAGACCAAAGGCGCAAAAGTGGGGGAATACCTCAATCGTGCCGATGAAATTATCCAAAGCATTAGCCAGCTTGTAGCAGATGTACGTCCTATTATTAGTTGGTACCAGGCCGAAAAAATTCGGATTTCACCTGGTGGCAGCGAGGATGTTCTTCACGCAACGATGACCGTACACAAAGCCTTGGCACAAATACTCCAGGTTTACATTCCTCAGGACGAGCAAAAGTTAAATGAAGGGGTTGAGCATGGAGCGCTATAAAGTCACGGGCTCAGAGCTGCGTGAATTCTATAAAACAGAAACCCAGTTGGGACGCGTTTTTATGGATATCGAGCGAGAACTCAAATCGAGCAACCAGGTGGTGTGTCAGTTCATAGTGAATGGTATGGAGCTTAAAGAAAATGATGAGCAAAGATTTTTGGCCATTTCACTCAATGAAATTGAAACCCTCGAATATTTGAGTGAAGGCGCAGAAATTCTAGTGGAATCTGTTTTGAACTCTTGGATTGATGCTTTGCCTGAATTAATCATGCGCACAGAAGAGTTGTCGGGTCGTTTACGAATAGGTGGTCTGACCGGATCGTACAAAGATATTCATGATCTGGTTGAAAACTGTGAATACCTAGTCGGAAGTATGGCTTCGATCAAGCAAATGATGGGTGATGTGCTTGCCGATGGCAAGGCAAGCTGGGAAGAGGCTGAAAAAATCAGCTTTCAAACAGTGAAGCAGGCAGTGGCAGCATTGGAAGCAAAGGATTTTGTTCAACTAGCTGATATCCTAGAGTATGATTTGAATCATACCTTACAGACTTGGTTAGAAAGTCTTGTTCAGCTAGGAGAAGTTTTTGATATCGTCGATGGCGGGAAACCCGCTGCTTCCGCAAAAATTAGATCCAATCTTGGTGGTCGGGGACGTAGCGCCCACTAGGCTACCGCATTTTCTACATTTTCAAGGGCGTGAAGTTGAAATCCTGCAAAGGGCCTCGATCGAAGAGGCCTTTGATTTTATCCGACAGTATAAATTTTCATGCATCCTCATTTCTGACCATTCCCAAAGTATTGAAGCCCTTCAGCTGGCCATGGAGGCCAAATTACAGAACCCTTTGGCGCCAAGATTTCTGGCGGCTAAAGATCTGAACGAAAAGTGGATTCGTGATGGCATTAACAGAGCCCAAGTTTTTCGCTTTCTAAAATGGCCCATGAGTTCGCAAGAGCTCATGGATCACATAGGTAAGGCCTTGCTACGACATGGAATGTATTTAAGTCGCTCGCTGCTGCTGCGCGAAGCTTCCCATCAAAACAAGCAGCTAGAAGCATTGACTACCTCTTTGGAAGAAATTGTTGAAGAGCGTACCCAGCACATTGAAACCTCCAATAAAGAACAGGCCGAAAAGCTCAATCGTGAGCGCCTGCTGATTCGCTTTATCAAAGATATTGCGGCACAAACTTCATTTGAAGATATTTTGCAAATTCTTCGTCGTGAGTTGCGGAAGTTTCATAAATTGGGTGATCCTATTTTGGTTTATCGCCTTGATTCAGTGAAGACTTACTTTTTGAGCTTTCAGCCAGGTCAGCTCGCACAAACAGAATCTCTTAAAGAATTTGAATTTCCACAGCACAGCCAAATTAATAATCCAGAGCTTGCTAAAAATTTTGCCAATCATTTCGGTAGACCATTTGCAAAAGCAGTGGTTTTTCCAATGGAGCTTCAGCTTATTCGTCATCTAAACTCTGAAAAAGCAGAAGCCATCGTCTGTTTAGAGCATTCTTTGAATGAAAAAGAGATGCACGGCTTTATGGAATTCATTGTGGATCGAATGCAGGCACTGAGTATGGTGCTAGATCGTGTGTTGCTTGAAAACCAACTGTCTGCTTTTAGTTCACGCTGGGAAAAAACTTTTGATGGAATGCGTGACCCTATTGCTATTGTTGATCTTGATTGCAATATCGTGCGGGCCAATCGTAAGTTTTCTCGCAAAATGATTCAAAAAGATATGAGTCCCGAAGCCAATCCCGTCACACGTGCTATCGTCCAAGGCACAGCCCAAGAGGGGCAAATAGATGTGGATGGTCGTATCTATCAAGTGCATAGCTATCCCATCATGCTAGACAAGGGTGGTCGCCCTACAAATGTAGTGAATCAGTATGTGGATATCACCCAATCACGGGAACTCTACTTACGTATGCTACAGAATGAAAAAATGGGGGCCATAGGTTTATTGGCTGGTAATATCGCCCATGAGTTAAATAATCCCTTAACGGGTTTGCGCTCGCTTTCGCAAGTGCTGATTTCTGAAACCAACGATGAAACGCTGAAATCTGATTTAGTAGAAATTGAAAAGGCTGCTATGCGCTCGCAGCGTATTATTAAAAATCTGCTGGATTTTTCTAAAGGCGATAATCAGCCGCTCGAGCATGTCAGTGTGGACGAAGTTGTGGAAAAGACTTTACCTATGCTGAAGTCAGCCATGCGATTCCATCGCAATGAGCTCGAACTGGGAACTGAAAAAGCACTGGTGTTCGTCGAGCCCCATTTGTTGCAGCAGGTGGTTTTTAATTTGGTCAACAATGCCTGTCAGTCGATGAAGGATCCAGGTCGCTTGAGCATTCGCAGTTCTATAAAAAACAATCATGTTGTTTTGGAAATCGAAGACACCGGCCCTGGAATTCCAGAAAATGTGGCCCATAAAATATTTGAGGCCTTCTTTACGACAAAAAAAGAAGGGCAAGGGACAGGTTTGGGACTTAGTATGTCCAAGTCAGTGATTGAAAAATTTGGTGGCAGCATTCGATTTAATGCTGTTCAGCCCCATGGAGTTTGCTTTGTGATCGAACTTCCGATAAGTCAAAAGGGGAAAACAGCGGGGAACCCACAATGAAAATCCTTATAGTAGATGATGAAGCATTGGTGAGACGTTCATTGGGACGTGCTTTTCGAGCAAAAGGGCATGAGGTCGTCGAAGCTATTGATGGCGCTGATGGATTGAAAGCATGGAAAGAGCACCAGCCCGATTTAATTTTTTTAGATGTTTTGATGCCCGGTCTGTCAGGACCTCAAGTCTTGATCGAAATGGGTAAAGATAGAACGGGACGGGTTATTTTGATGTCAGCCTTTGCAGGCGAGCACAATATGGAGACCGCGCTCGAAATGGGCGCTGATCTGTTTGTAGGCAAACCATTTGAAGATATCTTTGTCGTAGTGAAAATCGCTGAGGAGCTTTTTGCGTGAGAATCATTTCTGGAAAATACAAAGGCCATAATCTTGTGGCTTTCCAAGCAGATCACATTCGTCCCACCACGGACCGTGTGAAAGAAACCATGTTCAACAAATTAATGTTTGATTTAGATGGCTCTAGAGTGCTTGATCTATTCTGCGGAACTGGAAACCTAGGCCTAGAAGCCCTTTCGCGCCAAGCCCGTGAATGTATCTTTGTCGAGAAGAGCCCGAAGTCCATTGAGATTGCGAAAAAGAACATTGCTAAGCTGAAGGTGCCCTCTACAGAGTATCGCATCATAAATATGGATGTTTTGGCTTACTTAAAAACTTATCAGGGTGAGCCCTTTGATATTATTTTTGCAGACCCTCCATTCACTGAAAAAATGGCCCACACCGTCATGGAGGTCGCAAGTCAGAGTGCGGCCTTTGGACCACAAACTATTTTGACCATTGAATCGCAGCGCCTCGAGCGAATCGAAGATCTTTACGGGGATATCGTTCGTTTTGATGCACGTGAGTTCGGTGATAAAATTCTTTCTTTCTTTCATCGTCCGCAGTAAATTCTTAGCCATGGAAAGAATCGCCGTATACCCTGGGAGCTTTGACCCCATTACTTTGGGTCATGTTGATATTATCAACCGTATCTCTCCATTGTACGATCATGTGATTGTTTTGATTTCCAATTCTTCACAAAAAGTTTCGTTGTTTGGTGTCAATGAGCGTGTGCAGCTGATCAAGCAATCCCTTGCCCACCTTAAAAATATCACTGTGGACACCCATGATGGGCTCACTGTCGATTATATGAAAAAGAAAAAAGCCCAAGTGATTGTGCGAGGGCTTCGCGCCGTGATCGATTTTGAATATGAAATGACCATGGCTAGCATGAATAAAAAATTAGCTCCTGATATCGAGACGACTCTCGTGTTTGCCCGTCCCGAGTATTATTATATTTCGTCCCGTGGGGTGAAAGAAATCGCGATTAATCACGGTTCGCTCGATGGACTGGTCCCTGACATTGTTGAAAAGGCCCTGCTGAGTAAATACCATAAAACCCCCTAAGAAAGGACCCTCCGTGCTATCTAAAAGAGCGCAAAACCTGAAGCCATCTCCAACTCTTGCCCTTGTTGCCAAGGCCAAGGAGCTTGCAAGCCAGGGACACAATGTGCTTTCACTGACGGTTGGTGAGCCTGATTGGAATACTTTCGAAATCGCCTCTCAGGCGGGGATTGAAGCCATCGAAAAGGGGATTACAAAATACACTCCTGCAAATGGAACACTTGAGCTTCGCCAAGCCATTGCCCAAAAAATGAAAAACGAATTAGGACTTGAATACACGGCTAAGCAAATCAGTGTGGCCTCTGGTGCAAAGTTTGTGATCTTTGCGGCTTTGCAAATGATCTGCAGTCCTGGCGATGAAGTGATCATCGCGACACCTTACTGGGTTAGTTATCCAACAATGGTAGAGCTCGCTGACGGTGTCCCCCATATAGTGGAGTGCGGTGAAAAAGAAAATTTCAAAATCACGCCTGAAAAATTAGAAAAAGCGATCAATGCAAAAACCCGCGCTTTCTTATTCTGTTCACCAAGCAATCCAACAAGTTTGCTTTATACCGA
>JANNCH010000044.1:0-2066 GCA_031386315.1 Pseudobdellovibrionaceae bacterium | reverse complement strand
GATGTAACTGCTGTACCCGTAGTGGTAAATAGTCCTGCAGTTACATCAACAAATAATTTGATAGTAAATAAATCAACCCCTAATGGATCGGGACGAGCAATAGCACACCAACGCAGCGGAACAAGTGTAGCTGGATTAACGGCTTCTACTAATTATAATTCATATTATGCAGGCACGCCATCAGCAACACACCTTGTTTATTACGATGGTACAAATTCCGATCAAGATATCCCTACTTATCTAACGCACGTTACAAGTGAAACAAATTCACTTTCTTTGAATCCGGTTTTTGTTTCGACAACCGATTTGCATACAACAGATGCTTCATTAGTTAGCACCGGTATTGCCATTAATTCGGTTACAGATGATTTTGATGGACAACCAAGAGGGTGTCCGGAAATTGGGTTTGATGAGTTTAATAATTGTGGAATAGAATTATCCATTGCAAAACCTGCTGCAGATGCCATCAACATTTACCCTAATCCAAGTAATGGCATTTTCAACTTTAAAGGTTTAGAAAAAGAAAGTCAGCTAGAAATTTACGATGTAACCGGAAGATTAATTTTTCAATCTTTAGCTAACAGCAGTAATTGTATGATTGATTTAAGTGAAAAAGAAAGTGGTATTTATTTTTATAAAATAATACACAACGATACAATCAAATCAGGAAAATTAATTAGACAATAATATTTTACAAGTGACCTGTTTAATGTTTTTAATTTAAAATACAAATGAAACAAAAGTTACCTAAGATTTTAGTTAGTCTGCTATTAACGCTAAGCTTAATTAGTAGCAAAAGTTTTGCTGTGCTAACAGGCACATTAACCGTAGGCGGTGGAAAAACCTATACTACTATTCAATTAGCTATTGCAGATTTAAATGCGCAAGGCGTTGGAGCAGGAGGTGTTATTTTTGATGTGGATCCAAATCATACAGAAACTTTCACAAGCTCAACGGCAGGCCTAATTACAGCAACGGGTACAGCTACAAACACTATTGTATTTAGAAAAGCGGCAGGTGCTGGTGCAAACCCTTTAATTACTGCATTTGACAATGCCGGTGGCACAAGCCGTGTATTGGATGGAATTATAACTTTAAGAGGAACCGATTACATCACTTTTGATGGCATTGATGTGCGTGAGAATGCCGCCAATACAACCACAGAGCGTATGGAGTGGGGTTATGCGCTGTTAAAAACATCGGCAACCGATGGTTGCCAACATGTGTTGATTCAAAATTGTGGCATAACTCTTTCAAACAATAACCGGTATTCTGCGGGTATATATTGTGGAAATCATACCCCAATTGATACTACAACTATTATTTTAAGCGCAGTAAGTGGTGCTAATTCCTTTAATAGATTTTATACTAATACCATTGACAATTCTTGTAAAGGCATTTATTTATATGGATTTACCAACGTGCTATATTATGATTTAAATAACGAGGTTGGAGCTTTTGGTGTTGGAAATATAATGACGCGTATTAAACATGATACAACAAGCTCAATCAATGGGGTTTGTGGAATTGCACAAAAAGGCTTAAAAATTATCAGCAACACTATTACAATGTCAACCACAGTGCTCAACTATAAAGTTATCTATACACATGGGGCACTTGATGTTAATGTTGATATATCTTACAATACTATTAATCTGGCTCCTACAGATGGTATTATGCAAGTAAATGCTATTGCAAACTATATGGGTGGATCAGGCACATCCAATACCGTTAATATTGACCATAATGTCATTAATAATTTTACATGGACGAGCAGAAGCGTAGGTAATTTTTATGGTATTCAAAATAGCGCAACAGTTTACGATCTTAATATATTTAATAATGAGATTTCCGGCAATACAATGGAAGGTACAGGAGGTCATGCTAATTATTTTATTTTAAATGCTGCTGCTGTTGTTCATCATCTGAACATATACAATAATGATATTTTTAACAATAATTTAAGGTCTACATCGGGAGCAACTTATGGTATTTGTGTAGGCCTTATTGGCAATCCTGCCAATGTATTTATATATAGTAATAATATACATGACAACAATAATAAA
>JANNCH010000605.1:0-7238 GCA_031386315.1 Pseudobdellovibrionaceae bacterium | reverse complement strand
GGTTGCTGAATAAATTCAACCGCACCTTTTTCTTGTAATTTATCGAAGTCTGATTTTTCCATTAGATAACACCGCTATCGTCATAAATAAAGTAGAACGGTCGCAACTCTAGCGGAATTGTTGCGTCCTCAATATCTACCTTAATCATAAACTGTTTGCCTTCAACTTTATTTTTAATATTAAAGTACAAATCTTTTGGCGAGATTTTTGTGATATTAGTAAATGTTTTTGCTCGCACGAGTTGGAACTTAGTGCGGAAAAAGTAATCATTAGCAAGGCTCAGGAACGGGAGCGCTCGATCTAAAGTGTAGGTTACTGTTGCCCCTGAACCTGAGCGACCTGTGATGTTGCGAGAATATCCTGCATTAGTACCACTGATAAATTCAATCTCGTCTCCAACTTCAGCTACACCAAACGTGGTTTCGTTTACCACGATTTCAGTTGCTACAGTTTGCAGTGTTTTGACTTGCCCATACGTGAACGTCTGTTGATTGATTGGGCAAATTTTCACCGCCAATTCAAACGAGAATGGATTATCAAGGAGGGTAGAGTATGCCGGACTTACACCAATATTTAATTTCACAGCTTCAGCATATTTGATGTTATCACCAATACCCACGGCATTACTGATAAATGTCGGGGTAGCAGTTTGAGAACTATGGTCAATGTACCCGAGTGAATCGTCCTGACCAACATACATGCGGTTCGGGGTACTACCGTAAAAAAGAGTACGAACCTTTGCGTCTTTTTGAGAAAAGTCAGCTCGGGGAATATATTCAATGAGCTTAGTGGTGAGATTCATTCGGTGCAATCCACCACGGCGCTTTCCATTAAATGAGAAGTTTGCGATGAAATACAAATCGTTTTCAATAACTAATGAAGTATTTGGAAGTTGCTGAAGGGCAAGCGGGTCAATATCAGTATCAAGATATTTATTATTGAGTGGAGTGAGTGAGTACCCATTAGTTGAAAAAATATCTCGGGCAGTAATGGCTACCCATTCTCCATTGTTTTTACACAATGAAATCAGCCGGTCAGGTAGTGGAATCCACGGAGCAATCGAACGGGTCGAATAGTTGTCCCAAAGAATTAAGTACCCTTTACCTTGAAAGTTATAGCCCATAAGAATACCGTTGTTACCTCGGTGGATTGCGAGAATTTGAAAGCCAGTTGGCATAGTAAATGCTGGCAGTGCGTCAGTTGTGATGGTGTCAGTTACGGTATTGAGTGTGGTAATGAGATTCTTTCGACCAAACAAAACAGTATCTTCATACGTTTCAGTTGGGATATAAGCGTCATTACCTTCAGGAGTTGACGTACTTATAAGCGCTCCAAAATCTTTCCATCTATCGTCCCATGCGTGAATTTCAGCAGTGTAACTACCTGAAGCAAGGTCAAAGTTTGGAGTTAGTAGAAGATTGTTTGCGTCAGTAAAGGTGGCAATTCGATAAAAATATTTGTTACTACCACTACTTATGATTAAAAATCTACGAACATGCCCTGCAATAAAACTATCACCTGAAGTTCTTATTACTGTTTTAGCTCCATTTGTAAGTGTAACAGTATGCGAAGTTGGAGCGCTAGTTGAATCAAACATACCAAGATATTGTCTTCCGGGGAAAAGAGTCCGACCTTTTTGGTCAACAACCAACCCACCACAAAATCCAGTACCAAAGTGAGACGAGTTAAATTGTGGGTAAATTAATTCTGGACTAATGTTTCCGTCTTTTGATTGAGAAATATTACCATCATTATCTAAAAAATAAAGTACTGGAAAAGGTGTACTTGATCCAGAAGTAAAAGTATTTCTGCTTGCCCCATTTACAATGTGATTAATTGCAGGAAATGTTGTAAGTTGTGGAAAATCAGTAGAACCTTGCTGATAGTCACTAAACCATTTATACACAAACGGCGAGGCAATCATACCGTTTGCGGACTGAGTAAAACCGGCTGAACGAAAATGTTCCGCAACAAGTTTTTGTTTGCGGTTTCCAAACCCTTCAAGTTGTGATATTAGTTCAGCTTTGATTCCCATTTATGCTTTTTTAATTTCAGCCATTAAGTCTTTTTTACGCTTCAACTCGTCTTCAAGTGCCGGTATACCTACTTGCTGGCGTTTTTCTTCAATGAGTTTTTCAAGGTCTTTAATCTCAGATTTCAAACCGTCTTTGTTTACCACACGAGTTTTTATTTCTGATACTTCGTAATCATTATTGCCTATTGATGTAATTGTTGGTTCCATTGTATTTTTAATTAAAATTTATCTGCCCAAGGATTACTTGCTGGTGAAAACTTTTCATTCCAATTGTTAGTCCCATTATACACCTTATCAGTAAAAGTTTGGGAGACGGTAGGGTATTTGTCACTAAAGTTATTAGTTGGCGTAAATGTTTTATCTGTAAATATTGGCACGTTTGCACCAAATTTATTTGACCAAAAGTCACCTCGAACAAACGGTGACGGAATAGCAAACAATCCGAGCAATACTGTAGGAGTAATAGTTATAAACGCAGTAGTCGTTATTGCTATGACAGGTAAACTAAAAGTAGCGTTGAGTGTATTTGGTACGTTTGTATACCCCACTAGAATCGAGCGAGAAGGCACTGCTACGGTCATTGCCAAAACAAAAGGCGAAACTATCACACTTTGCGTAGTGACCACTGTATACGCTGGTATTGCGAACGTAGCGGTTACTGGTGATGGCAATACGGTAACTGATTGCGTAGTAGTCACTGTTTCTTGTGGAAGCGTGAATGTTGCAGACAATAAGTTTGGCGACACGGTTACGTCCACCTGAGTAATTACAGTGTATGCAGGTAACACAAAAGTTCCATTGATTACTGATGGAGTGACTGTAACAAATCGAGTGGTCGTGACAGTGTACGCAGGAAGTGCAAAATTGGCTGTCAGAGTAGCTGGAGTGGCTGTAGTGTCACCTGCTACCGTTACAGTAGGAGAAAGCAGTGTAAAGGTGGCATTTTGAACGCTTGGCGTGATACTGACGGCAATGATTACGCTTTCAGCAAGAATAGAAAACGTAGCATTTAATACTGCTGGAGTTATTGTTGGGTTTTGAATAGCAGATATTGTCGGTACTGGTAATGCAAAAGTTGCATTTAACGCAGTAGGCAAAATAGTAACTGCAATTATTACCGTTTCAGCGGGTATAGCAAAAGTGGCATTTTGTACCGCAGGAACTAAAGTTACGCTTGTAATAACTGTTTCTTGAGGCAAAGAAAAAGTTGCATTGATTACTGAAGGGTTGACAGTGACGTTAGTATTAGTACTTACTGCTGTCCACGTTCCCCAAAAAGAAGACTCATTGTTTTGATTGTTATATTCAGTAGTTTCCCAATTGTCAGTAACTCTAGTTGTCCGTAATCTTACTTCGTCAATTGCACCATTTAAATAATATGGTGTACTGTAAATTGTATTTCCATCATTCAAGCAACCAAAGTAATTTCTATAAATGTTACTCGGGTCTTTAATTCCAGCACCAGTTGTAGAAACAGAACCATTTTTATAACCTTTCCATGCTGTTGCTGTGTCCCAAGTAATTGCATATTTATTCCAGTTTGTGTCACGAACAGAAGTAACTTTATAATCATTTTGAATAAAAAGTTGTACATCACCGGACGGATTACCAAAAATGTGCATGTAATCAGATACCCCAACCTTGGTGTTACACATAAGGGATTCATTTGATGTAGCACTATTATGTTTTCCCCAAAGTGTCAGAGTACCTACGTTCCCCAACAACCCTGCTGGTGTATAAAAATAAGCAAAGCCATTAAATACGGCACTATTGCCATTTAATTTTCCAGCACTGTATGTAACTCCAGAATCTACAGGAGTGTTAGCTCCCTTAGAATCAGACATACTATTTAAGTGATACACAAAAGTATAATCTGCCCACACTGCATTACGTCCGTAAGTATCAGTTACTGCATAATCAGCACGCACACCATCGTATTCAACATAGATCACAAACGTATTTGTTAAAGAAGAAACTTTAACGTGCATTTCAGTTACTGACACAATTTCTCGGGCAAGCTCAGTAGTTTTTAATGCGTCTGAATATACTCGGATTGACTGTGCTTCAGCAAGTGTTGTGACTCCTAAACGGGAAAGGTTAATATAAGAAGGAAAATTTGTTTGCGTACTTGGTACTAATGAAGCATTTACAGTTGCTTGTTTAAATACTACGGCAGTAATTGTTTCTGTGGGAATACTAAATGTAGCGTTTAAAACGCTTGGGTTAACTGTTACGTTAGGAAGTGGGAAAACCCAAAAAGGAGTAACGTGTGCTTTTATGGGAAATGAGCGACCAAATCGTGCCATTTATTTTAATATGTTGAAGCTCTATTTACGGCTTGTTTGGTAAAATAATTTTTACTTGGAATTGGTGGTACGTTAAATTGCCAGCCGTTACCAGCAGTTGCGACTGCTTGGTTATTGACGCTGTTTACTCCAGCGTACCACGCTCCGGGGCGAGCTAATGATTGTTGAATATTAAGCCAGTCAGCAGATACAATTCCCCCACCAGATTTAATTAATGTATGAGTTGCAGTAGTAGTACTTTTAATAGTTACTAAATTTCCAGATGAACCATTGATTGACCATTTTGTTATTGTTTGAGTACTTCCAGCGGTAAAATTAAGTGTGTGAGCAACTGTTTTTGTGCTTTTTAATTCATTAAAAGTATTGTTTCCAACAAACGTATATATAGCAATCCCAGCTCCAGTAAGCTCAAGTATATTATAGCTTTTTCCGCCACCGGAAAATGTTTTAGTAGAAGTAGTTCCATCATTTAATATTATTTGCGAAGTTCCTGCATTTATCGTGCAGTTTGTATTAAAAGAAGTTCCTAAAGTCCAAGCAGTTGTAGTGCTAGTTGCTGTAATAATACTAGAACCCATATTAAAAGTTCTAATTAAATTGACAGTTAAAGAAGATTGGAAAACAGAAGTTGTGATTGCAAAATTTGCAGTAGTGTAAGTTCCTTGTTGAAGTAACAATCCGTTGCTATTAGTAATAGTCATTGCTCCATTTTGAGTATATGTACCACCCGGACAATCTACTAAAATATAAAAACCAAAACTTTTTCCAAAAACTCCTAAAGTATAGCTACTTCTTCCATTTAAAATTAAATAAGGAGTACCACCTTGAGTAATTGTCATTGTAGCGTTTAGTATGAAATTACCACAAGCTAATCTAGATTTAGCAGTTGGTGAAGAAAAAGTCAGAGTCCCAGTAAATCCGGTGCAGTCTAAGCTTGCAATTGACATAAGGTCAATAGTATAAGTCCCTGCTCCTGAACTAGCATTTAAAAAAACTGTATCATGACATATTGGCACACTGGCACCAGACGCTCCTCCTGATGTTGCTGACCAAGTACTTGTTGCTGACCATACACCAGCACTGACTCCATAACGAGTTACTGGTGTTGTAAAAGTAATGCCAGAATTACCACCAGCATTACCTAATGATGTTCCTGTCCATGAAGCACTTCCTGTGCCAGTAATATCTTTAAAATCAACATTTGTAAGTGACGTAGTGCCTGCGCTAATAGTTACAGGAACACCAGCACGATTTGATGATAAAAGTATACGATACTCGCCAACTGAAGCGCCAGTAACTGTAAAAGTTCCAGTAATTGTTTGATTTCCTGTAATGTAATAATTTATATGCGGACTTGAATTAGTTAAAGTAAGAGTAGTAAAAGTATTAGCTCCTGAAATACCTGAAATATCATTTGTATTTGTAACAGCAACACTTACAATATTATAAGTCAATCCACCTCCAGCAAAGTAATTAAAATTTCCCGAAACATCTGAGTTCACTACAATTGTGGATGAAGCAAAACTGGCTGTTAGCCCCGTTACAGTCGTCATTGTCCATTGTCTACAATTTATTGTAGAAGCTCCAAGAGTTAAAACTCTAGTATTTGTGTTTGAACTATTAAACTCATCACATGTTATGGTTTGTCCATTTGTATTTAAATTACCGGCAGTTAATGTAATTAGTGAAGTTCCACTATTCCAAGCGTCCTGAATAGTCCAACCCCCACCTACTCCGTTAAAAGTAGTAGTGCTAAACATTGTTTTTCCTGCAAAAGTAAGAGTTCTGCCTGTAGTAGTTGAGTTAAATGTTATTGATCCTGTATATGATCGAGTCATACCAGTTGATAACGTAAGATTACCCGTAATTGTAAGTCCAGAAGTTCCGGCAAACGTACCCGTAAACCCAGTAAAATTAAGACTTAAACAGTTTGAAGCAGAAGCTACTGTAACAGTAACAGCACCACTTGCTCCGTCAAAGAACACATCATCAGCACTAGTAGGTACGGTTTGACCACCGGCACCACCGGAAGTTAAAGCCCATTTTGTACCAGCAGTTGCGTCCCAACTGGCAGTACCTCCTACCCAGTAACGGTTTGCCATTTAGTAATTAAAATTACATATCAAATTCAATAAATGCAATTGCATTTACAGTAGTACCAGCTTTGACTCGTACACGATATGCGTTACCAATAAGCATTTTTGGTTCTTGCCCAAGAGGAAATTGATAAATGTATTGATTTGTAGGCGCCACTAATTGTGCGTCAAATATTTTAGTAGCAGTAATTGCACCTTCAGCAGAAGCGTTATAACCAGTACCTGAAGTTGACAGAATAAGTCCGGCAACTGAAGCGTTTGCCTGTTCATTACTTTCAACTTTATACACGTCAGCGTCCACGGAAGCTGTGACAGTGGCAAAAACTGTACCGGTTTCAAGTAACTCTACTGTAATTGGTAGTGCTGGTGCTGAACCGTCAAAACTAACTCCGTATGACACAATTTTACCAACATTAAATGGTCGTAATTGTAGAAGTGTTTTAATCAATGCAGTTGTAGCAAGTACGGCTATTGAAGCTGTAGTAGGCATTGGTGCGCTGTATATTCTATATCGTGCCATTTTAATGTGTGTTTATTTAATAATGCGTTTATCCCTTATCACTTTCGTATAGTCACGAATGTGATGAGAGTAGAGGAATTAAGAGAGTGTCAAAATACCACTAGCGTTCCACTGAATTGTAAAAGTACCAGCGGTTGAGATTTTGTCAGTTACGAAATCGAGGTATGCAATAAGTTCGTCTGCAGAAGACGCACCACCACGAGATTTGAACAAAACCGCACCACGAGCAGTAATTGTGGAAGTTGTCCACGCTACATCGTTTGCGTCAAAAACTCCGGTAG
>JANNCH010000583.1:0-2369 GCA_031386315.1 Pseudobdellovibrionaceae bacterium | reverse complement strand
AATCGAGATTTTAAGTCACAAAGATTTTGTGATGGGGACTATGACCACTCGGTTTATCGAAACTCATTTTGCAAATGCATTGAAAGCGCCCTCTCTGACCGCTGAAGAAAAAGAATACGCCGACTTGCAGATGAAAGAACTCAAATCCGCAAATTTAAGTTCACAAAACTCGCGTGGATTGCTGAACACATCTGAGGCATCGCCATGGCAGAGTTTTTGGAGAGGTATATAGATGAAAAACAATCAAGCCCAAATGATCAAGGGCACTCTGTGGGTGCATTTCGGTGATAGAACCTTCAGCGTGGATGCCAATGCCGGCCGCAAAACCAGAAAAAAATCTGGCGCGGCGACAAGCGATCAAGTGATTGCACCTATGCCAGGTAAAATTACTAAAATTATGGTGACTAGCGGGGCCCCGGTGACAGTGGGTCAAGCAATACTCGTGATGGAAGCTATGAAGATGGAATACACCCTGAAGGCTGAAGTGGCTGGAACAATCGAAAAAATTTCTTGTGCAATGGGGGAACAGGTTATTCTAGGCAAACAGCTTGTTAAAATCAAAGTATGAAATTCACAGTAACAATTGTTGAAATGGGTCTACGTGATGGCCTACAAAATGAAAAAGTTGTTTTAGATGCTGATACCCGTGTTGAGTTTGCCTCGCGTTTGATTGCCTCTGGCAGCAAAAAATTGGAACTTGGTGGTTTTGTATCGCCGCAGTGGGTTCCACAAATGGCGGGGACTGCAGAGGTCGTGCAAAAAGTTTTTGCCAAGGTGAAAGCAAAGCAGATCTCTAATAAAATCGGTTTTTCTGTTTTAGTGCCTAATGAGCGTGGAATGCTTAATGCAATTCGAGAGGGTGTTAAAGAAGTTGCAGTCTTTACTGCGGCGAGTGAATCCTTCACTCGTAAAAATATCAATTGTTCTATTGCAGAAAGTTTTGAACGTTTTGAAGTCATTATGAAGTTGGCAAAGAAACATAAAATAAAAGTGCGCGGGTATTTATCGACCTGCTTTGGTTGTCCGTTTGAGGGCAAGGTCTCTGAAGCCAAAGTAGTTCAACTAGCGCAGCGTCTGCATAAAATGGGCTGCTATGAAATTTCGATCGGTGATACTATAGGTGTCGCCAATGTGGGACAGATCGAAAGTGTGTTTAAAAAGTTAAAAAAAGTTATTCCAGTCAAAAAATTAGCAGGGCATTTTCACGATACTCGTGGGCAAGCGTTGGCGAATACTCTAGCCGCCTATAAATTAGGAGTTACTGTGTTTGACACCAGTCTTGGTGGCTTGGGTGGCTGTCCCTATGCGCCGGGCGCGACTGGAAACGTTGCCACAGAAGATGTGGCCTATATGTTTCATGGTATGGGTGTTAAAACTGGATTGGACTTGGACAAGCTCATTGAAATGGTTCCTTGGATGGCTGAAAAAATTGGCCATGTGCTTCCATCAAAAGTTGGTAAAGTCGGCCGATTGAAACCCATTGGTAAAATTGTAGTTTGATAAGATTATTTGCGAATGCCCTGTGAGTGCAGTGCTGCTGGCAGCGGTCGGACTTTTTATTCAAGTTACACTAATTGAACCTCATAAAATGATTTTTTATTTTTGTTCAGCTTTGTATTTAGGGTGAGTTCCAAGGCTTCTGTACCAGAAACCTTTGATAATGATCGTAGTATTTTCGCTGTATCTATCAGCGACATTCAAAAATTCTTCTTTGCTTAAGGACTTGGTTGTATCGGCAAGACCACAGCGAGCAACATCTTGGTAGACAGGTGGCAATCGATTGATCCCTGAAATGGCGTGCTTGATTGGTAGCTCATTTTAAATCACGGTAAAATTAGATCGCCTGAAGATGTATCTAAGGCACCTGCGTAGCCACATATTGCCGCTCTGTATGCAGCAAAGCTCCCCCCTACATAAAGTGTGGTTCCGGCTGAGTTGAGGGCGAGGGCAGAAACAGTATTGTTAAATCCACCCGAGGCCGAGACCGGATGGAAGATGGTATCAATACTTCCATCAGAGGTTGATAGTTTCGCGATTCGATTAGCCGAGTTAGCGCCGCCTCTGTATGTAGTAAAGACCCCGCCGACATAAAGTGTGGTTCCGGCTGAGTTGAGGGCGAGGGCAGAAACAGTATTGTTAAATCCACCCGAGGCAGAGACCGGATGGAAGATGGTATCAATACTTCCATCTGTGGTAGAGAGTTTTGCGATTCGAAAAGCCGAGTTTGCTGCCGCCCTGTATGTAGTAAATAACCCCCCTACATAAAGTGTGGTTCCGGCTGAATTGAGGGCGAGCGCAGAAATACTACTGTTAAATCCACCCGAGGCAGAGACCGGATGGAAGGTGGTATCAATACTTCCATCAGAGGT
>JANNCH010000573.1:0-1917 GCA_031386315.1 Pseudobdellovibrionaceae bacterium | reverse complement strand
TTTTGCAATCCGTTTTGACTCCAGTGATTCAGACGTTCGACCCAAGCTTGTGATCGAGTGAAGTCACTTGGATCTAAGTTGCTTCCAATGAAACGCAACATCGTAAAATCACTCGTGAGTGAAGTATGCAGCACATCTCGGCGGCCAGCGACATCTGTTATGACCAAGCCGATTTTTCGGCTTTGTAAATATTTTTCTAGGGCGGGAATAATTTTACCATTTGCAAACCAACTGGGGTGACGAAACTCTAACGACAGCGGGAAGGTTTTCGGCCAGCTCTGTAAAAACTGAAACAGCAGTGCTTTTTTTGTATAATCAAACGAAGGTGGAAATTGTATAAAGCTTGGACCACAATGATTCTTTAAATTTTCTAAAAAAGAAAACCATTCTTGATGAAGTTTTTTATCCATGAGGCCTGAATCATAGTGAGAGATATTTTGAAAAATTTTTGGACAAAATAAAAAATCCGGTGTGATTTGTTCAAGCCACTTTTTTGTCTGATCTGCACTAGGTATGCGATAGTGAGAAGTATTCAGTTCAATGGTGTTAAAGCTTCGCGAATAGTGATGCAAAAAATCAGTGGGTTTTGTTTTGGCCGGATAAATCTTTCCGATCCATTCTTTGTGCGCCCATGCCGGTGTGCCGATAAAGTATTTTGTGGGTGAATTCTTAGGCAAAGTATTGAGAAAACTCATAGAGCTTGGAACATCTTCAGGGATGCTCCAATTCACACGTTCGATGTTTGATATTTTGCCAAACTCCATGTGCGAGAGCATATCAGCCCTTAGCTGTGTTGCTAGCGGATGCTCTGTGCGTCATTAGCGGGCTCTGGGTGGGTCTTTGCATGACAAAAAGCACTCGATTCGCTTAGATAGGTTTCACTTTTCGGAGAACATTATGTCTAAAAAGAACTTAAAGTCGGCGACCACAAGGTCTGCGGCTAAAGACAAGCCGGCCAAACAGAAATTTGATTTTGGTGGTTTGTCCAAGGACCTCTTGCTCAAAATGTATGACCTCATGGTTAAATCACGTGTCCTTGAAGAGCGCGTGATCAAAATCTACAAAGCCGGTGAGGGTTATTTCTGGATCGGCGGGCCTGGTGAAGAAGCTTTCGGAGTTCCGCTCGGACTGTTGACTCGTAAAGGCCAAGGGCTTGAACATGATTGGTTGCATTTGCATTATCGTTGCACTCCAACAATGGTGGCGTTGGGGATGCCGATGCTTGATGCTGTTCGTTTGATGATGAATCGTGCGACGGATTCATCAACTGGTGGTCGAAACTTTGCTGGTCATTATTGTTTTCCTAAATGGAATGTGGCACCTGTGACTTCACCCATTGAAGTGCAATACCCATTGGCATGCGGAACAGCACACGCACAAAAGCGTGCAGGCCATAAATCAATTTCGATTGTGACCGGTGGTGATGCGGGGACGGCAGAAGGTGATTTCGCCACTTGTTTGATCTGGGCTTCTCGTCGAGGTCAAGAATTGCCAGTTTTAATAACTGTACAAAATAATGGATACGGAATTTCAACTCCGTACGAAGGTCAACACGGCGAAACACAAATCGCTGATCGTGCGAAGGCTTTTAATATTCGTTCGAAAGTGATCAATGGCAATGACCCTGTTGAGGCCTATCTATCGATTCAAGAAGAGATGGAATACATTCGTAAGACTGGTAAGCCTTCGTTCTTAGAAGTCAAAGTATCGCGCCTGTATGGTCACTCATCCGCAGATGGAGCGAATCGTCGTCTTGAGATGGTGGACCCTGTGATAGAGTTTGAAAAAAAATTACTAGATGCTGGGTTGTTAGACGCTGCCACAGTTAAAAAAACTTGGGAATCCTATGAAGAAGAGGGCGTGCGTGCGCAAGAGCAAGCACGTACCGAGCCTGCTCCGGCCCCTGAAACCGTCTGG
>JANNCH010000325.1:0-8007 GCA_031386315.1 Pseudobdellovibrionaceae bacterium | reverse complement strand
AGCCTATTTTATTTGGAAAATCTTTGCTGAGTTTAGAGAGCACACCTTGCAATTCTTTTTGAAAGAACGCAGGGCTTACTTCGCCCGCTGCGGTATCAAAAATCATCACAATCTCTGCTCCTGCAGTTAGTTGCAGTTGAATGTTTGCTTTAAGTAAAGGATATATTTTTTCTAAAAATCGGTGGAATAATGATACATCCGATTTAGATTTAATCAAAGAACCTGCGTGTGAACCTTCGACAGCGTAAACAAATAATGTCCATGGACCGCCGACAAATCCTATCAAGCTTTTATCTTTTGGTAAAACGGCTCGAGTGGCTTTTACGGTGTGTGTTTGAAATCCCATGAAATCCACAGCCTCATCCACAGAATTAAGTTTTGATATATTTTCATTCGTTAGTTGAAAGCCCAAGCGTGGGCCATGGTCTGTGTATTCAAGTCCCATTCCGAGCCCTTCGAGGGGAAATAGAATATCACTGAACAATATCGACACATCAAAGTCGAAATCCTGCACAGGACCCAATGCGACTTCACTGGCTAGTTCAGGCTGTTTGCATAGCTCCATGAAAGAGTGCTGTGATCGCAATGCTTGATAATGTTTATGATAGCGACCGGCTTGGCGCATGAACCAAACAGGTGGGATATTTTGAGGAACTCTTTGTAAGCTATTATGAAATTTTGTGTTCATCTATTCTTCCTTGTTAGTCCATTGATAGCCGATGCCACGCACAGAGCGAATATAGGTTTCCCCATCAGATCCAATCAGCTGTCGCAAACGCACAATAATATTATCGATGGTGCGATGACTGGGGTTTTTATCGATTCCCCATATATGATTGATAATTTCGTCTCGGCTGAGTACTCGTGGTGATTTGTCTATTAGCAACTGCAGGATTTTCATGTCATTGACGGCCGGATACTCGATGGATCCATTTTTTTGTCGGATGGTCATTTCACTAAAGTTGATACTGCAATCAGCAAGCAGTAATTCGCGTGAAACACTATGCGCTTCGAGTACATGCTTGACCCTAATCAAGAGTTCTTTTAGGTGAAAGGGCTTGGGTATGAACTCTTCAGCGCCCAGTTCAAATCCCTTTAAGCGAGATTCGGCATCGGCTTGGGCAGTTAAAAACAAAAACAGTGTTTGTGCAGAGCTTTCTTTGATCTTTGCAGCTAGATCAAAACCATTGCCATCGGGTAAGCCCACATCTAATAAAACCAAATCAAAATCTTTATCTTTGCTAAAATGCGACCACGCAAGCGCCACAGTCTGGGCCCAAATAACTTGGTAGTCTTTGCTGAGGCGCTCTTGCAGTGTTTGACCCAACGACACATCGTCTTCGACAAGCAGAATTTTCTTCATGCAAGCCTACCGGGGATTTGGATATCGGTTTTAAAACCCTGATTGCTGGGGCGAAAGTGCACGTGGCCATTCATTTTATTGATCAAGTGTTTTGATAGCAAAAGTCCGATGCCATTTCCACGCGAGCCTTGTGATTGCAGAATTTCTTCACCTAGTTTTTGTAGATCTCCTTGAAATCCGGTGCCGTTATCAAGAAAGCTAATTTGAATGTTGCTTGCGTCGATTTGTGCGTGGATTTGCACACTATCGGCTTTGCCATGCAGCACTGAGTTCTGGAAAAGGTTTCGAATCACGCTCAGAAAAGCACGCTTATCTGCTTTGATAAAGGCATCTTGATTGAGTTCAATTTTAAGATCGCTAAAGTCATTGCGTAAAAGTTTGATGACGCTACTTAAAGAGAATTCTTCCGTAAAGAAGCCTTCTTCAAGATTTGATAATAATAAAGAATTCTCTAATTGTAGTTCTAGTCTGGTGATGTCGTAGATCAGGCGTTTAAAAATAGGATTTTTGCTTTGCTCAGCGTCCTCTTCAAGGACGTCTGCTTGCAAACGAAGACGGGCAATAGAAGTCTTTATATCATGACTGAATGTCGAAAAGAAAAACTGTAAGCGATGCTGACGTTGTTCGTCTTTGTAAGTCAGAATAGTCATCATGCCGCCGCCTATTAAAATGGCCGCTAACAGGATCGAGCCTTCCCACGCAAACATTCGATGGGCGGCATCTGAAATATCCGTGCGCTTTAAAGAATATACCAACCACCACGCCACGGTCGAAAAAGTCAAAATCAGCCAAATCAAGGCCAAGACAGTTTTGATTTTGGTGCGCCAGCTACTTTTAGCCACGTGCGGCCTCAACAATTATTGCAGCAGCTTCTGCAAGCAAGGTTTCATCATGGGCCATTGAAATAAATCCGACCTCGTAAGCGTTCGGCGCCAAGTAAATACCCTTTTCTAAACAGTTCAAAAATAACTTTTTGAACTCAGGTACTTGACTGGCCGGGATCTGAGCCACTGAACGAATGGTTTCAGTGGTTTTGCCATGGATCCAGAAAAGGGAAGCATAGGTATCAATTTGCAAAGAGATCTTGTATTGATCAAAGCCTGCTTGAATTTGCGACGCAAATTTTTGCGTACGCTTTTCGAGCACCTCCCAGCCATTTAATTTTTGCATCTTTTTAAGCGTGGTGAGGCCCGCGCGCATACCAATGGGATTCGCACTCAGTGTGCCGGCTTGATAGACATTGCCAAGGGGTGCAACTAGGTCCATGAACTGTCTTTTGCCACCGTAGCAACCCACCGGAAAGCCACCACCCATGATTTTACCATAGGTGACAAGATCCGGACGAATTCCTGTACGTTCAGCCATTCCACCGAGGGCCACGCGGAATCCAGAAATCACTTCATCAAAAATAAGTAAACTGCCATTGGCTTTGCAAAGTTCTGCTGTGAGTTTTAAAAATGAATCCGTTTGTAACAACAAGCCATAGTTTGCAGGTAAAGGCTCAACGATCAAAGCCGCAATTTCAGATCCATGAATGGCAAAACATTCACGTAATTTTTGTTCGTCATTCAGCGGGACAACCAAAGTGTTTGCGGCTGTTTCTGGCGAAACACCCGCGCTGCTAGAAGAGGCTTCGCCTGCAAGTCCACTACCAGCTTGTACTAAAAGTGAGTCCACATGGCCATGGTAGCAACCATCAAATTTAAGAATTTTTTTACGCCCTGTCGCTGCACGTGCAACACGCAGAGCACTCATCACAGCCTCAGTACCCGAAGAAACAAATCGTAATTTTTCCACCCAAGGTATTTGCTCTAAAATCCATTCGCCTAATTCAAGCGAATAAGGCTCGCAAGCCCCGAAGGTCCACGCAGTATTTACCATATCAAGAACTTCTTTTTGAACATCAGCATCACGATGTCCTAAGATCAATGGGCCGAAGCTTTGGCAAAAATCCACATAGCGTTTGCCTTCCACCGATGTTAGATAAGCCCCTTGGGCCTCTTTGAAAAAGATAGGGGCGCGATCCATACCTTTGAAAGAACGCACAGGCGAATGTACTCCACCAGGGGCTACTTTTTTGGCGCGCTCAAACAGTGCAGCTGAATTTAAATCTGACATTTTTGTCTCCATTCATTCTGATTCAAAAAGATCTGCAATTTTTCATCTGCAAATGTTTTTGTTTTCTCAAGCTCGCTGCGAATGATCGTGTATGTATGACCAGGCCCGCAGGCATGAGAGGCGCTCGCAAGGGACGGAAATTTTTTAAGGGCTGCTAAAAATAAACTTCCACTGTTCCAGTAAAAACTTTTGTAAGCAGTCAAATCCGGCCATTCTTTTTGAGGTATGAGCTCGTATGTGGCCCATTCATTTTTATCTGTCTTCATCCCATCCGAATGACTGATTTTATACCAATTCAAGGGCTGGCTGGCGAGACTTTCTATGCGTATTTCTTCGTTTTCGCCAAGGCTCTCTGAACATCCATGGACCCAGATCCCCTTGGCCGCCAGTCTTTTCCAGGTTTGTAGACCTGCTGTCCAGACATACTGATCGAATTTCAATGCCTCGGGCCATGCCTCTGCTTTTGTAACAAACAGTGCGTTGGCGTTTGAAGGCAGAGGGTTGTTAAGTGCCTTGCGTTGAAATGGCGAGAACTCATCCTGAGGCCACATTTTGCTGGCTGCAAATTTTTGCGAGCTTGCTTTAAGAATTTCATGTTGATCCAGTAAAACGCCGGCTGTAGTCAGGCCTTTTAGAATTTGTACGTCACCGTAAGGGCGACGCAAAATCGCAATACCGATTTTTTGATGGCAGCCGCCACCGAAAGAAGCCAAAATTTTACGTTCTTGCTCGGCACAAAAATAGGTATCTGCATGATTAATTTCTGCGAAGATTTTTTTCAGATCTTCACGCGTTTTTAAAACTTCAATGGCCAATGCCCCCTGAGCCGCCGCATTGGGATTCACGGCTAGAGGTAAAACCATCCAGTCCAATTGAGTCAAATAGGTGCGCAATTGCACCTGCATTTCAGCAAACTCAAGCTGCTTTGCAGTCAATAAGCGATCCAGTGCTGCTTTTGCCACGATCAAGCCATCAATGGCGGTGTCCGCTATAAGTTTGCGGACACGGGTGGGGATATTTCCGCGTACAGATTCAAACTGCACATCTTTTGCATTCAACGGCAGCGCCGATTTTAAAAAATCAGTTAGATTGTAGGCACGACGTGGGGACGAGCTATAAATTCGAGCGATACCGGTGCTACGAATGCGATCAAAGCTGGATTTTTTAATAAGCAATAAATCTCTTTGATCTGCACGTGGAAGTGTTGCAACGATCTCAGAGTGTGGGCGTAATTCAGTTGGCAGGTCTTTCCATGAATGCACCACCATATCAGTTTCGCCGCTCAGCAACTCTTGATTGAAGTCTTCTGTGAAAACTCCTTTTTCAGGGATTTTCCACAGAGGATCCGTTAAGTTTTTGTCCCCAAGGGATTCTTTGAAACGGTACTCAATTGTGCAACCGGGATTTTTTCTGATGAGGGCGTCACCCACCATATATGCTTGTAATCTTGCGAGATCACTTTGCCGTGCTGATATTTTTAGGCGCATAAGTCGTCCCAACCCAAGGGGCGAAGTTCAGATCGCTCCGTGAATTGAACAACTCGCTCGGTGATTATATTTTTAATTGCTTTGATTTTTTCTTGATTCTCTTTGCGGGATACATTGAGTTCAGAAAAAAGATCATTCAAAGAATGAACTTTCCACTTTGTATTGGCAAGCAAAGTTGGCAATTGATTGTCTTCGCCGCGCAGGTCAAAGATGCGCAGGGTCTTAGAGCCATTTTTCTGCAATAAGTCTAAAATAACAGAGTCTGTAATGGGGGCAGCAATAACCAGGACTTCATTTAAGTCTGAGGGCTGTGCGTAAGTCTCAAGTTTGAGGTGAGCCCATTTTTCTGCAAAGACTTGCAATTTAGAAGGGTCGCGACTGACAACTTGCATAGATTTTTTTGTCGACATCCACGGGAGAATTTCTCGAACCAATTGACCAGCACCTAAAAGCGAAACACTTTTGCTTTCACGCGTACGGCGACGAATCAAACTGCCGTAACTATTTGAACCCAAGCCGTTCACGAATTCAGATCGAACACGTTTCGCTTCGGTCATTAAAAAGTTTAGCCATTTTTGATTTTCTGAGAAAAGAAAATCGCCTGCATCGCGACGAGACTGTACAAAGTTTTTAAATTGTCCAAGAACTTCTGTCTCGCCTAAAACTGGAGAGTGCAAGCCACAGAGGACCTCTAGCAAAAAGCCCATGGCATTGGGGCCCGCAAGAATTTCGTCGCCTTCTGAGATGTCGAAATCAGAGCGACCATCTTCAGCAAATAAAATTTGTCGAAGGCAAGTTTTCCAGAGCGTACCTTCGTTGGTTGGTAGGGCACCGGATTTAGAGTTGGATTTTCTATGAACGAGGAGTATATTTTCCATATTGATACTGAATAAAACGTACAGTAATTCGGTCGTGTCTTTGTCATTTAATTGTCATTTGTAGAACCTTTTGTTGAGGAGAGTATGATTTTAACGCAACGTCCAAGACGTAACCGTCGTAGCTCGAGTATCCGCGAAATGGTGGCCGAAACAGATCTCAATGTGGGACAACTTATTTGGCCAGTTTTTTTAACTGAGGGCCAAAATATTCAGCAAGAAATCAAGACTATGCCCGGTGTCTTTCGCTACAGTCCTGAAATTTTATTACAAGAGATCAAAAAGGCCCATGCTTTAGGAATCAGCAGTATCGCACTTTTTCCGGCCTTAGCTGATAAATTGAAAGATTCGTTTGGCAAAGAGTCTTTGAATCGCAACGGTCTTTTGCCAACGACTGTGCGCAAGATCAAAGATAAATTTCCAGAGCTGACTGTGATCACGGACGTGGCACTCGATCCATATTCTTCTGATGGTCATGATGGAATTGCTCGAGATGGAAAAATCATTAATGACGAAAGTGTCGAGGCCCTCGCGCAGATGGCTATTGTACAGGCCGAAAGCGGTGCTGATTTTGTAGCCCCATCTGATATGATGGACGGACGCATTGGCGAAATTCGTAAAGCACTTGATCAAAGTTCATTCACAGAAACGGGTATTCTTGCCTATTCAGCAAAGTATGCGTCTAGCTTTTACGGACCATTCCGTGATGCTTTGGATTCGGCTCCTAAATTTGGTGACAAAAAAACCTATCAAATGGATTTTCGAAATTCACGCGAGGCTTTACTTGAAGTTGAATTAGATATCGCACAAGGTGCAGATATTGTGATGGTGAAGCCTGCGTTGAGCTATTTAGATGTCATTCGGCAAATTCGTGATCGTGTGAATGTCCCTGTAGCAGCTTATAATGTGAGTGGTGAATACGCCATGATCAAAGCCGCTGCCAAAGCGGGCATGATCGATGAGAAAAAAGCCATGGCAGAAACTTTGTTTTCAATGCGCAGAGCGGGTGCAGATATTATTTTGACTTACTTTGCGGTTGAAATGGCCCAATGGCTACGTGAAGAAAATAACTAAACATTATGCATGCTCTGCAGATTTCATTTGCGCAGCTGCAAGTGTGTAGCCACCGTCGGCCCCATCAATAAAGTGGATATGCTGATTGTTTGTGGCTGATTTTACCATACAAGTCATAAGCGCTTTCGAAGAGCGATGCACACCAAAGGCAATGCCATTTTTTTGGCGTTGATGACGTAGCAGTTTTTCAATTTCGTCTGCCTGTACGAGCGTGCAATCGATCACCATTCTTAATGTTTCATCAAACTTTTTAAAGTCACTGTTTGTTATCAATTCATTTTTATATTTTTCAGGTTTGAATGGACCCAGAGGAATATTAAAGCTTAGAGATAACATCGTCATAAAACCACGAAGTCCAGTTTGAATACATTGAACTAGGTAAGATCGCGATTGTTGTTGGGTCTTTACTTCTGAATGAAATGAAGACGGTGGCCAGTTCCATTGCAATTGTGGAATACTGGTGGGGCGTGCAGAAAGAAAATCACCATTCAAAATGACTTTTAAGCTAGATAAAAGCTCTTTCAAAATTTCTTCGGCTTGGGGTCCCTTTGGTTTGGCAAGTAATGTTAGAATAACGCCCTTGCGGCTGTCGATTGGCATCAATCGACATGAAAGCCCCTCTAAATGTGGAGGCGCAGCAGTACCCGAGCACGTAATTATGGTAGCGCCAGCGGGCAGTCCCTTTTTAACCATATCTTCGGCGATGACAAGGGACCCACCTTTGAATTGTGCAGTGTAATTGCCTTGGCTGAGTTCATATTTTGCTAAATGCAGATCGGCCCCTCGTGCACGCAGATCTTTCATTGAAATATAACCAACACGCAATTCAAGGTTGAATTTTTTTTTCGCAAGATCTTGTAGACCTTTGAGTTCTACAATGACAGCGCTTAAAAGATGATTGGGAATTAGAAGTGTTGCGCCGTCTCCGCCAAAGACAAAGGGAATTTCATTTTCATCGGCAGCATTTAGTACACAAGTTATCGAAGCTGCACCAATCAGATTTACATCTTTGGATCTGCCATCTCTGACGGCCTGAGTAGATCCTCTGATATCAGTGATAAGGACGTTCCATGTATCGGGAACATCCACG
>JANNCH010000551.1:0-8930 GCA_031386315.1 Pseudobdellovibrionaceae bacterium | reverse complement strand
TCTATACAAGTCATGGTAAAGCACCTGATTCTTCTCGCTATTTTTGTTTTCACTTTTGGAGCCCACGCTCAAAAGGCCTCTTTTGAAAGCCATCCTCAGGGTGCAAGTCTTCCATTTAAAAATGTAGCCATTGGCATTGCTAGCCCGGGCCCCGGTGTTTCAAAACTTGGCCATGCATTTCTAGTTTTTATGACAACCCCTGAAAGACTTTCTGAATCCTATGCGGTTCAATTTAGCGTTAGTGAAAACCCAAACGACAAAGACAAATCACCTGAGCTATTGAGCTTCTTTGGCGTCGGCAAAAGATTTTCAACTGAAGCCATCGCGGGCCTAACTATGACCAATCGCTACCGTATGGAAAACCGTGCCGTTTTACTTTTTCGTTTAAATCTAAGCCCTTCACAGCTAGCAAAGCTTTGGGAAGACTTGCGAGAAGAACATATACGCCGTGAGCAAAGCGTACTAACTGACTATAATTTTTTAAGCCGCAACTGTCTAACTGAGGCCCTCCGTTTTGTAAATAATGTGCTTGAGCCTGGGCAGAAAAAATTCGTTTATCTTAATTCACAAAATACTTTTGAACTGCTTGCTGTAAAATATTTAGCAATGCCAGGTTTATATATGCAAAATGCTCCTTATGCAATTGCACCTCAAATCGCCAGTCATCCGCTTGTTATAGGTGCGCCACTAGTTTTGCCACCAGCTATGGTGACCAATGCCAAGCTTGTTGTAAAACTTGAAAAACAAACTCAATCTTTTTTAAACCTTTGTAAGGCCAATGAAAAATTACGTGAAGTAGCGACCCGTGCAAATGGGCAGACGTCTATACGTGAATCGCAGTCTTATTTAAATTTGTTAGAGAGATTAAAAATCAAGTGCACAGTCAATGATTCAAAGACCGCATACCTTCAGGTCATCCAGAGTATTTACGATCTGTCGGATTCTCCTGAGTCCCATATGCGTATTGAGAGGTACTTGCCATGATACGCAAGAACATCGATTTTTTCTTTGTTGTTTTGGTTTTATTCGCAGGCCTCAATGCGAATGCGCAACTGACATGCGCAAGTTTATTGTCTGAACCTATTAAAGTTTCACAGTTCGAAGAGAATAGTAATTTTCAAAAAACTTTAGAAATGCTTACTCGTAGTCTGGATCAAAACACAAACCCTGTGGTTTTGTCTCAGTTAAGTGTTTTCAAGAAATTACAAAAGATTGATTCTAAAATAGATCTTTTAGCACCCTTTAATATTCAACGTCTTAAAAGCAGTGACGGACAAACCCATCTAAGCTGGCGAACTATGGATTTATCTCAACCGAAAGCAGCTTCTGCGGCCCTGGTTAAAATGTCTCGCTTAATAGCCTTTGAAAATTTTCACAGTATACGTCTTCAAAAAAACTTCTTTAAAAAAATCAGAGATCTTAAATCCGACACCTTAGATCGTATCGAAGTTGAGCTTTATTTGAAGGCTCTCTTGCAAGCCGAGGGTCACCTTCAAAAAACTTCTGATTTAGCTATGTTTTTGCCATGGAACATCTTGCGCATCGAAAATGTTCGTTTAGATCAAAAAATGATTGATACACTGAACTCTGGTGGTCTTGAGGCTTTCCATGAAGTACTTGTGGCTCGTTATGGCTGGAAGGTCAGCGCCAATATCGTGCAAAATACTTCAAAAAACATCACGAAGGTTGCTGGGATTATTTCGGCTGCCATTATTTTTTATCTATATCAAAAGGGCGATGACTACTTCAATAAGACATTGATGCTCGAAACGGGAATGGATGGCGAAGATCACAACTTGTTCGCGCACATTTTAAAGGTTTCAGGATTAAAAAATACGAAGGACGTCGTCGATTGGATTGGGTCACAAAAAACAGACGATCCTGATTTGATCCTATTTCAGCACGAGCTATCGCAAGAGCTGAAAAAATAATTACTGTTTAAAGTTTTGTAGACGATCGTTCTCGGACTCAAGAACTCGCACGAGGGTTTTTAAGTTATCCACTTCGCTTTTCAGCTGAAGAATTTGCTCTTCTTTTTCCTGTAAAATAAGTGAGTATGCTTTTTTCAGTTCGTTCAGCAGCTTGTTCGCTGCTGTCAAAATAGGCTCGTCCTTATTTGCTTGGTTGGCTTGCATGGGCTGAGCTGATTGAACCGTTTGGTGATAGGCCGGTTGAGCGGCTTGAAATTTCATGGACTGGGTACTCATCAAAGCATTTTCGCTTTCTTGGGAGGGGCGATGTGCTCTTTGATGAGTACCCACCGGTTCGTCACTGATGAAGTATTTTCCATCTTCAAAACGATACCGTATGTCCTCGGCCTTGATACGACGACGAAGTGTGCTCACGCTCACTTTGTATTTAGTTGAGTAGTCAGTTAGTGGTAACCAAATATTCACTTGTGTCCTTCTTCTTACCAGGCCTCTTTTAAATCGGTCTTAGATCAATTTGGGTAGGCGGTCACCCTCTCTGATCTGCTTAATCAACCTTATCACAGGACTTTGATCTGTCAAATTTTGTATGAACATCTCGACCTTCAGCTGGTTATCCAGACCTATTCACTAGACTTTTGTATGAATAGTCGCTCTAATCTGTGCTTAGATTATGCGTATTCGAGATAAGAAGAAAGTAGCACTAGTTCTCAGCGGGGGCGGCATCAAAGCCGCGGCGTTTCATATTGGTGTTTGCCTAGCCCTCAAAGAGAAGGGCTTCAAGTTTGCCGGTGGAACAAAAGAAATGGTTCGCCAAAGATTTCCTGAAGATGATCCCATGACTATCCGTCTTTATGTTGGATCCAGCGCCGGGGCTTTCGTAGCCACTATCTTGGCAGCCGGATACAGCGTGGAATCTCTCATCAATGCCTTTCAATTGGGCTCGGGAGATTCGCCATCTTATGGCAAAAGAGATCTCGATTATTTAAAACCCCTTAACTATCGCAATATTTTTACCCTCAACAGATCTGGACTATTGAACCTTATTCCCGAAACAATCTTGAAAAGATCTTTGGTTACGGGTGGCTTAGAGGCTATGCTAAAAAATGGTTTGAAACTCAACGGTCTTTTTTCTACACGGGGACTTGAAAAGTATTTGCGCCAAGAAGCCCTGATAGATAATGAATTCTCACGTTTGGGTGTGGATCTTTTTATTATAGGCACTCAGCTGAATCATACCCGCAAGGCTATTTTCGGAAACTTTCCCGAGTCCTATAAAACTGCGACCACAAAATATATCAATTACGCTTCGATCAGCGAAGCCGTTGCTTGTTCGACGGCGCTTCCGCCCGTTTATGCTCCGTATGGAATTCCGAACAAAAATGGCAAAGAGATCTTTTATTATGACGGCGAGATCCGCGACACACTTTCAACCCACGTTGCGGCTGACTACGGAGCTGATCTTGTGATTTCTTCGTATTCCATTCAGCCCTATCACTACACAGATGAAATGGGTAGTTTGCACAAGTATGGTTTGCCGGTGATATTGAATCAAGCACTCTACCAGGTCATTCAGCAAAAAATTGCCAAACATATACAATACAAAAGCGATATTAAAGGCATATACAATGCTGTGGATGGTTACTTTAAAAATGCAAACTTGCCAGAAGAACATCGCGAGAAAATACTTGAAATCATTAGGAATCGCGTAAACCACAAGCCCGAAGTCGACTATTTATACATCCATCCAAAAGCAGAAAACTACGAAATGTTTTTTGTGGATCACTTTAGTTTAAATCCAGATATTTTAGCGCGTATTGTACGCACAGGATTTAAATCTGCCATCAGCATGCTTCGCCAACACGATATCTAAAAGGTGCCAGGTCCAATTTCTTGTCAGGTTGCGACAAGAAATAGGACCTGGCACTTTTTTTCCTCTAAGGCGCGACGTGATTAAATTTATTATAGTATGAGAAAATCTCTTTCTGAGGATTGTTTTGGTAAACATGAAAAGAAATTTGGATGTAGTCTTCGGTCACCTTGAGGCTGCAAAAGCTATTTCCTCTTTGGCGGGTCTCTTCGTAGACAGGTTCGGTTATTTGATCAAAATTAACATAGAATCGGCAGGTTTCTGAAAATGCCTCTTGATGGCGATTTATAGATGGATTCACGTTGTAGGCTGGCGTGATTGTTAAATTGTTTTCAATCTTTGTCTGCGCACGCTTGATCAACAAATCATCGCATACCACTTCGCCTGGGTATGGATAAACAACACCACAAACGGGTGATCCGTGGGGTGCTTGATATTTTTTATTTCCAATGTTCAGCGAAAGGGGCGCTAGCTTTACAGACAGTGGGGCCCTTGCTAAAATTTCCATGTTTTTTTCAAGTGGACCATCTACCCCCCACTCATCGTTTATGCCGAATACTTTTACAATGATAGGGCCCCAACTATAACTAGAGGGGTCGAAACTGCTCGGCCAAAAATTATGGGCCTGTCGAGTGTTGTAGTTTAAAAATGAAGACTTGGCATCGGGCTTTACAATATTTAGGTTATAGGATTTTTGGTGTGATGAAAGTCTTGCGGTAGATAGGTGAACAGAGTCTTTGTCCCAGGGCACAAATGGCTCTGCTCCGAACGCCTTGATATTAGCAATCGAATCATTCCAATCTTTTCCATAAACTACGAATAGCTGATATGCAGCTGTACTCGAAGATGCTTCAACATAAAATGGCCTTGTACTCACGGCTGAAAAAGCTGGTGGTAGAAATAGTGTGACTCCCAAAAAAAGCAGTCCAAATATCTTTTGCATAGGTTGCTCCAATCAATAGATATAAAATTACCACAATTCATACGTGTATGAACGAAATTCTGCTCTGGCGCAGATCACCAGCACTTAAGATTACATAGTTTAAGTCGCCCTGTGTTTGCTAAAAAACGACCTGTTTGCAAGAAACAAAAAACCCACTGTTTTGCAGCGGGTTTAAGTAAATCAGAGTTCACAGATTATTTTATAAATTAAGAGAGGCTTTTTTCAACCAACGAAAACAGCGGTCCCGAAACAAGTCCAATTGTTACGATCAGAATTGCTGCAATCACTACGGTTATCGTTGTTGCATTCAATGAATGCGGAGCCACATTAGCATCGCCTTCTTTCATATACATCACAACAACTGGGCGCAAATAATAATAAACTGAAATCACTGAGCTCAACATACCCCAAACAGCCAACCAAATAAGGCCTTCACCGATAGCCGCATTGAATAGATAGAATTTACCAAAGAAGCCGAGTGTGGGTGGGATACCCGCGAGTGACAACATAAATACGGTCAAGCAAAGCGCTAGTCCTGGTCTTTGTTTAGCAAAACCAGCGAGATCATCTACATTCACAATATGGTTTTCTGATTTTTCCATCATACTAGCAATTCCGAATGCACCCAAAGTCATCAATGAATAGCTCAGCAAGTAAAAGATCACGCCCGACGCTCCGAAGGCACCTTGATCACTCACACCCGCCGTGATTACACCAATCAACAGATAACCCGAGTGCGCAATGCTAGAGTATGCGAGCATTCTTTTTAAGTTATTTTGAATGATGGCTGCCGTATTACCAACGATCATCGTGATAACAGCTAGCCACTGAAGAATATCAAATAGGTTATCTGAGCCCACTAAAGATTTTGTCGCAATCACTCGCAAGAATGCAGCAAATGAAACAGTCTTTACAGCTGTTGCCATGAATGATGAGTGCGGAGTCGGTGCCCCTTGATAAACATCCGGAGTCCATGCGTGGAATGGTACAATTGAAACTTTAAAGCAGAACCCAAGTATCACAAATGAAATACCGAACAAGAAAATCTTACTCGTTGTGATTAGCTGGGCGGCCCCGTCCATAAAGTTCAAAATATTTGTTGTTCCAGCTGAACCAAAAACAAAAGCTACGCCGTACAAGAAAATTGCCGAGGCAAAGCTGCCTAAGACAAAATATTTAAGTGCAGCTTCTTTTGATAGTTTTTCTTCGTGGCTCATGCCGATCATCAAGTACAAAGACAAAGACATGAGTTCTAGGCCGATAAAAATCATTAACAAATCAACGGCCGAAACTAAAATCAACATACCGATAACCGAGCTCAGCGCTAAAAATATGAGCTCCGAAAATTGTCGACCTGTTGTCGATGGGTTTTCATACATCATAACCATTGAACCCGATGCCGCCACAAGGGCGATGATTCCCATCCACTGAGTGATGCCATCAAAAACAAGGGCATTATTAAAAGCCCCTTTGCCTGTTCCACCAAAAACACTTAACAAGCCAATCGCCACAACAATACCCAAAAGACCTTGAGTCAAAGTTGCGATGGCAGGTTGTTCTTCGTTGCCACGCAAAACTTTGATTGTGATTGGAATAAGGCTGGCGATGAACAGCGCGATCATTGGTGAAATAAGAAGAATGTCGCTGAGTCCTACATTGATATTCATCTTATTCTCCTTGTGCCTGCATGGTTGGTTTCACATCAGGGCTTACGATCGTCAAATTGTAATTATTTTTGCTATTCACAAGATGGTCGATACTCGCTTTTGAATAATTCAAAAAATTACCTGGAAACAACCCCATCCACAAAACCATTACAACAAGCGGTACTAGTACAATAATTTCACGCGCGTTTAAATCATGCAGCGGATGGTGTTCGTCTTTTACCAGTTCGCCCTTTGGGCCAAAAAAGACACGTTTAAACATCCACAACATATAGACAGCGCCCAAGACCACGCCCGTCACAGCCACATAGGCAAATGCCGGTTGTGCTTTGTATGCGCCCAGCAAGATTAAAAACTCACCAACAAAACCATTCGTCATCGGAACTGCGATTGAAGAAAGAGTGATAATGAAAAAGAAGATTGTGAAAATAGGAAGTACGCCGGCCAAGCCACCGTACTTTGAAATTTCGCGAGAGTGCGTTCTTTCGTAAATCATACCAATTAAAATGAAGAGCGCGCCCGTAGAAATACCGTGATTTAACATTTGATACAGACCACCCGTCGTACCAAAAACATTGAATGTAAATAGACCCAATAAAATATAACCCATGTGTGACACTGATGAGTAGGCCACAAGTTTTTTAATGTCTGGCTGAATCATCGCAACGAGTGCGCCGTAAACGATACCAATTGCACCGATCAACAAGAACACCCAAGCCCAATATTCAGAGGCCTCAGGGAACAATGGAATCACCCAGCGCATGAAGCCGTATGTACCCATCTTCAACATCACACCAGCAAGAATCACGGAACCAGGTGTCGGCGCTTCAACGTGGGCATCTGGCAGCCACGTGTGCAGCGGAAAGGCTGGGACTTTAATTGCAAAGGCTAAGGCGAAAGCAAAAAACAAAAGTGTTTGAAGACTAAAGAACTGTCCACCGATAAATGGTATTTTCAACTGATAGAAATCAAGTAAGCTTGCACTCATTGTTCCTGTCGCTTCTTGTGTCAGATACATCATATAGATAATCGCCACAAGCATCATCACCGAACCTGCAAAGGTAAAGATGAAGAACTTAACAGTCGCATAAATGCGGCGAGCTCCGCCCCAAATACCCACCATGAAGTACATTGGCACAAGCGATAGTTCCCAAAAAACATAAAAGAAAACAGCGTCGATCGCTAAAAAAGTTCCAAGCATTGCTGTTTGAAGAATGAAGAGACAAGCGTGAAAACCCTTGATGCGCTTATCAATCGATGTCCAGCTAGCTAAAATAATAATCGGCGTTAAAAACGTTGTTAGCAATACCAGCCACAAAGAAATTCCATCGATACCTAAGAAATACTGGATGCCGAATCTTTCGATCCACACATGTTTTTCCACAAGCTGAAGTCCCGCCGAAGCAGAATCAAATCTTTGAAGCACAATCAAACTGAGCAAGAATTCGATGATCGCAAACCCAAAGGCCAAGTGACGAACACTTGTGACTTTAGGCCAAACAGCGACGATCGCAGCGAACAACAGTGGTAAAAGAACAATAATACTCAACAACATGAACTACCTCATCAACACTATTGAAAGAGCGACCACAAGGCCCAGGCCAATATACATCGCGTACTGTTGAAAATTTCCCGTCTGAGAAGAGCGGACCAATGAGCCCGCTCCACGAACAAGATCTGTTAACCAGTATGTGCACTTATCGATAAAGTTCACATCCACATAGTACCAAATATTGCGACTCACACGAATCAACGGGTTTATAATTCCACCGAAGTAGGCCTCATCAACAAAATATTTATTATAAATAAGCTCGTACGCAGGCTTGATAGATCCAGCGAATTTTTTCGGAAGCTCTGGGTTCTTAACATAGAAGTGGTATGCTACAGCTGCAGAAATAGTTGCTAGTGAAACCGAAACAGCCATCAAAATCCACTCAGTTGATGCTTCCATATGGTGCATATCAGGAATGTCTTTGATGAGTGGGTGTAGCCATTCAGCCCAGATATTTGGAATGTGACCAAGAACAGATCCAATCACGTGTGGGATACCGATCCAACCACCGATAATTGAAAGAACCCCTAGCACGATCAAAGGAATTGTCATTAGCGCCGGAGATTCGTGTGGATGAACTTCTTTTGGCACACGGCTTTTGCCCCAGAAAGTAAGAGCCATCAGACGAGTCATATAAAATGCAGTTAGCGTAGCGCCCAATGCACCCGCAGCCCAAAGAGCTGGATGTCCAAACGGAGAGTGGAAAGCCAGTGCAAGGATTTCATCCTTAGAAAAGAATCCTGCGAAGGGTGGAATTCCAATAATAGCCAACCATCCAAAGAAGAAAGTGATGTGCGTGATCGGCATATATTTTTTCAGTGCACCCATTTTACGAATATCTTGTTCTTCGTGCATGGCGTGGATCACTGATCCTGAACCTAAGAACATCAAGGCTTTAAAGAATGCGTGGGTCATTAAGTGGAACATCGCTGCTCCAAAAGCGCCCACTCCGCAAGCTAAGAACATATAACCC
>JANNCH010000543.1:0-1775 GCA_031386315.1 Pseudobdellovibrionaceae bacterium | reverse complement strand
GTCGTTGCACTAGAGGTCAGGAAGACCGCAGCGCGGTTCTCGGGATTCCAATACTCGATGACGTTGGAGTTGCCGTAGATGTGAACGCGCTCGTCTACGGACGAGAAGACTCCTGGGCCAAAGCTGCCGCACTCATCCTGGCGATCATAGCGGTGAATGCGTTCAAGGCGGAGTGGAGCGATGGTGTCGATGCCATTCGCCGTGTTCGATCCACCGCAGCTGACGCAGCCAGCAGTCGACTGGGGCGTGGTGTAATCCACGGCGCGGTGCTCATGGGTCATCAGCACATTGTCGATAAGCGAGTTGCCTTGAGAAAAATGGCCCTGCACACATATTCTTTGCATGATGTGAGAGAAATCAGGGAGGTCATTGAGAGGGAAGCCGGGCATGAAGAGACGTGTAAAAGAACAGGTGACGATAGCGGCAGCACCCATATACTGCGCGTTGGATTCCGACGCCTCCCAATGAGGGTCGGGCAAACGTGGATTTGGCGGTTTATTCGGCGCCGTTCGCCCAAACTCTTGCGTTGACCAGTCACCTCCCGCCGAACCGCCTCCGATCCGATGCAGTTTCCCGTCCATGGTGACCGCACCAGTTACTGGAACTACCATGTAATAATTTGGAGCGGCCGGTGTCGCCATAGCCAAATACACATCCACTGACCCGGTGAAGCCCGTTGAATTGGCATGCACTCGAAACGCATTCATGGAAATTGAGGAACCGTATGAATAGGTTGGATTGGCCGCAGTCCAATCCGGTGCCGTGAAGCCGACGATCTGGTAATTCCAGACGACGGTTCCCGGAGTGAGGCTCGAACTACCGGGATACTCTTGCCACGATTGCCCTGAAAAATCGGCGAGGGCTGATGAGGCGGCTGATGTTGCTGAATTAAAGTAAGGCGCTCCCGGCGGCAACCTAGCAGATCCACCATTAGATGCAGTTATCCCTGCATATGCGCTCACCTTTACATATTTCATTCTATTCGCTTGAGCGATAATGCCGGGCAATACTTGGCGATAATTCAACGCCGTCACAGCACCCCCAAATGCGGTGATAGGCTGCAACGTTTCCCAGGTCTCGTTGGGGTCCTTGCCCTCTACATTTCCCGAGGTCGTTGACAAATATGAAGCCGATATCGCATCGACTGCTGAGGCAAGCGATGCGACTAGAGAAGCTGCGCGTGCAGGGTTAGCCAAATCCTTGCCGTAAAATCCATCGGTGGGACTGGCGCCGGGACCATATCCATCGGCGTTTGTTGGCCACACCACAGTCGCTCCACCAGTTGCCATACGATAGCGCTCTTGCACACCGCGCATCACCGATTCCATGGTTGCAGGCGGACCACTGACGATTGGTTCGTCGGTAAGTGCATGCAGGTCGCCGGTAGTCACGGCCATGGTTAATGCCGCGTACACGAAGGCGATGAACACGGAGCGGATGATCGACATGGCGGTGCTCTTTACGCAAGCAGACACGGACGGATGAGCGAAGCAGGGACGAAGGTTCATGGCGTTGGTGGAATCAGGTAGGTTTTCGGCTGCGCCGTCACGACCAGTCGGACGGTGCCACTACACAACGGTGAGGCGACGATCATGGGGCATTTCCCCCCGTCCGGCGCTTGAAACGATACCGTTGCCAAACCACTGGCATCTGCGGTAACCGTGATCGCTTTCTGGAAGTTCGTGGCAAACATGCCTTCCCCCCAACACATCCAAGAAACAGGAGCGTTCGCGGTGGCGAGCACCGATAGGGAGACCGTGGTACCGCCAGCAACC
>JANNCH010000309.1:0-2874 GCA_031386315.1 Pseudobdellovibrionaceae bacterium | reverse complement strand
CTGCGGACTCGAAGTCCCGGCAGGCTTATCCGCCGGCCACCGCATCTTTAGGGCATACGTTTTTAAGCGAAGAGCGGTAGTGACCGACTTCGTCTTCCCAGACTTCACCCTTGGTTTTCCAGTGAAGGCTTTTGCCATCCTGAACTTTCAATTCGTCGCGTTTTTTATCATTCACATCGCCACCAGCCATTTGGTAACGGATGTGTTCACCGGCACCAGAGTACAACTCATACTGAAGAACGTCATTTTGACCTAAAACGCGGCCCAAAGAAGCATGCAATTCTTTGAAACGTTTTTGTAAAGCTACAGAAGCCAATCCACGTAATTCTGTTTTTTCAGTTTCAATACGAGCAACACCTTTGCTGCGCAAAGCTTTGATTGAAGTCACTGCTTTTTTTGCAATGTACTCTTGAATTTTCAATGGTCCCAAAAGATGGTCACGTTCTTCTGCTGTTTTTGCAGTTTTGATCACTTCATTTTGTTTTTGTGAAATTTCTTTGCTCATGCGGATCAACGAAATTGTAATTTTATTAAAGCGAATAATTTCATCTTCGTAGTTGTTGATCTGACCCTGTACTTTTGTAAATCCAGGGTGGCGGGCAAGCTCAACGATGAACGAGCGTGGTAAACCATCAACTTCTTTTAAGTCTGAATTTTTCAACCACATTTTCACTGTATCATAATAGGCTGAGTCCGCAGTGTGTGTTTTTTTGTAAGTTTCCATTTTTGTTTTCCATGGAGTGTACTTCTTTTTCATTTCACCGAGGACTTGATTCCCGTCACCAAATTGACAAAGATTCAAATATCCCACGGTACGGACCACGTAGGATTCAGGAGAGAAAGCATTTTTAAAGAAGTCCGTGTGCAATGAAAACATATTCCCAGCTGCACCCTCGTAATCCTCACTTAAGATTTGTGTCCAAGCCTGTTCAACCATGGCTTGCATCCACAGAGGGTCAGATTTATCAACTTGCAAATAGCTTTGGAAGGCTTCTTTGAACTGACTTTTTTGGAAGTACATGCGAGCCAAGGTGATGGCCGCAACAGAGCGTGAAGTCCAAGACTTGTCAGTAATTTTTAAAAGCTTTTCCATGTCCACAATTGAATCGTCTAATTTGCCACGACGATAATTGAAGATACCTGAAGTTAGTAAGGCTTCATTGTAGTGTTCTGATTTTTCAGGAATAAGCATTAATGCATCGTCGACTTGAGTCAATTGGCCTTCATTTAAGAAATATTTCGCTTTTGTTAACTGATAAAGCGCATTTTGTGTTGTATCGACATCCGTTTGTTGAACCAAGGGTTCGATGAATTTAATATCAGAAGTTTCTAAAATACCGATATTTTCAACCAACTGTTGAGTGGCGCGTGTTTTCCATTCTTTATTGCCATTTTCTTTTGCTACCTTAAGCATATACTCACGAAATTCTGAATTTAAATTCAAACCTTTTGCAGTCAATGCATATTGATATAGAGCTTCTGCACGGTACTTAGAATCTTCGATTAGCTCAGCAAAAAGCCCCATGGCCAATTCATAATTTTTTTGAACTTCCAAAAAAATCAAGGCTTGCAAAAGTTTATAATCATTCGCAGTCATCTCTTTGATAGGGGATAGAGCGGGCTCGGCATCTTTGGTTTTTGGGTCTACAACCGTCGTCAAAGATTTAATCTCTGGGATACGATCGATAGCCTGTGTTGATGTCACAACCTTAGCTTTAGCAGCCGGCTTAAAATCTTTTAATGTTGGTATTACAACAAAAGCTGGTGAAAGGTTTTTCTTCACAGGTTTTAATTGAACATCTTGAGCCGCTGGTAAACGCAGTGGTGAAATGTCCATTGCTGCAGAAACACGTGGTTCTTCGCCAATGTCTAGTTTTGGAATCTGCTGCATCTTGCCACCTTTAGCGGTGACAAGCGAGTAGGTTGGGACTTTGCTAGATTTAACTTTCAATTTAGCTTCAGGGGCACGGCCCGCACTTTTAACAACCAAAGCAGGTCCGGCGCTGGCAGCAGCTGAAGATATTAACAATGTTGAGATAATGAACTTTTTCATATCATTCCTTCCTGAATGAATTCAGCCTAGAGCCAGAACGTGATGCCAAGTAATAATGAAGAATCGTTAATAACTTTTGAGCCAAGATCTCTGCCTGTCGCATTTGTTTTATATTTCATGCGGTCTTGCGGGGTGTAGCGATTGATTAAATCTACGCGAACGGCAAAGTGATCCGAGAAAAAGATCTGTTGATTGACAGACCATTGATAACTCATGCCACTTTTGGTTTCGTCGCCTTCTTCTTTTTTCATGATGTATTCAGTGGTTCCGATTCCGGCTGAAAAACCCATGTCGAAGTAAATGATTGAACTGTCTAAGAAGCTCATTTTTGCATACAAGGGCACATAAGTGATCGAAGTCATCATTGAGCTCGAGTAATTATTTCTATCCGGTACCACGCCATAGCGGTTGATAAATTGGTCAACGGCATCATTATCTTTCAATGCACCCTTTGTATAATTAACATCAACACCCAGGCGTTCATTGAAAAAATAGCCTACTTGTGCTGACATTAAAGTGCCCGTCGCGAACGGATCATTGAAGGGAATACCTGCGCTTCCATTTAAATAGAATCGATTGGCTTTTGTGTATTTTCTATTCTGTACAACGCTGAAATCGTCGTCTTTTGCAGACCAATATTTTTGTTCGAGTTTACGGATATCCAATTTGTCGGAATCGCGTGCCTCTGCTGTAGGTTTGTCAGATTCTTTTTTGTCAGCCTTAACGTTTGATTGTGCGAAGCTGTGAGTTGCAAAACTCATGGTGATCATCATGATCGCTGTCTTAAACATTTACGTCCCCCGTGTTAGTTTGTACTCTTG
>JANNCH010000427.1:0-8933 GCA_031386315.1 Pseudobdellovibrionaceae bacterium | reverse complement strand
CGATTTAGCCGATAATGAAGAGGGCTTTGATCCCAAAAAGTTTGCCCCTCTGTTTATGAAAGCAAAAAAAGCAGGGATGCATATCACAGTACATTCAGGCGAAGCTCCCCAAGTACAATCGGCACAGTGGGTGAAAGACAGCATCGATATTTTGGGTGCCGAACGCATCGGTCACGGTATTCAAATTATCAACGACCCTAGTATTTTAAAATACCTTCGTGATAAAAAAATTCCACTCGAAGTTTGCCCCATCAGTAACTGGCTCACGCAGGCCTATCCTACCTACGAGGCACACCCCATTCGACAGCTCATCGATGCAGGCATTTTGGTCACCATCAATTCTGACGACCCCGGAGTTTTTGCGACCACACTCAGTGACGACTATGAGGTTTTACATCGCGTGCACGGCTTTACCGTTGAGGACTTCAGCCGAGCTAATCAGATTTCATACGATGTGAGCTTTATTCCTGAGGCTGAAAAAAGGGCTTTCTTTTACCCTAACCCTGTCTAGATTTTTGACAGGCAGTTAGCGCGTTTGGGCAGCCCTCTAAAATATGGGCATGTAATCTCAATAGTTCGATTTAAAAGCTACTATTTTGGCCGTGTCTTTGCTTTTAAAGTATATATGAATTTTTTAAGCAAAGTTACTATCACCCTAATTAGCGCTTTGATCGCCTTGCCGACATGGGCACAGATGTCACAAAGTGAGCTTGATAGTATTCCGGTAGATACCATGATTATCGAAGGGGCAGCAGATGCTCCGGTACAAAAAGTTCAATCAGGCTATTTCGAAGCTAATGAAGCCCAAGTTCAGCAAATAATCTATGAATCTATCGAAAAAAATCGAGGCAATTCTACACAGCTTTTAGTTACCACCGATAGCCCGACAATTTTTACCAACCTTGAAAATCAAATCAATCAAACGGGTTCGAATGCCATAGGACTTTTAACGACTATACAAACTGGTGAATCTAGCGCAATAGCAACGCCGTCAAAAGAGTCCCTCTTTAAGCGATCAATGGTTTATGCAAAAGAATCTGTCGGTCTTGACCCCATCGGAGTAATAGTAACGACAGTTGTTGTCGGTGCCGACATCTTCATGTGGGTACATGCATCCCAGTATAGCAACGTCACCATTGCAGGAAATATTTTAATAGATCTAGTTGTAAACGTCGGTTTTGGCTTACGCAAAAATGCTTGGGCTGAAATGAATAACAAAATCGCTGAAAAAGCCATCTCTCCAATTCTTAGATCTGTGGGTTTCAAAAACTTAACGGCTCCACGTGCCGAGCTGTTTGTTAAAATGATTTCTAACTTCACTATGGTTATTACAGTTCAAGCTGTGCGACTGGGCTTTATCGTTGCCGGTGGATCTTCGCACGTACTCATGGGAAGCAGCAACTTTCACTACACCGAACTCGTTGCCAGAGCCGGCGTCACAGCCTTTCTTGTGGCTGCAGCATTTAGCTTTAACAACTTTGGTTGGGAAAACTGGATTGCAAAAAACGAAAAATTTGGAAGTAATAAAATTGCAAAGTTCTTAGCCTATCGTTTTCATGAGATACGCACTCTAAAAACTGGAGTGCACATCACAAGTGCGGCCCTGATGAGTCCAAACGTCTACGGCTATGCAAGCTGGGCTTGGGTTGCTGCCAATGGTACCGTGGGTCTTGCAGCCTACCTTTACAATGATCTTACGAGTCGTTTTTTACTTAGCACCTCTGCTAAAATAGCAAAAGTCAGTGCAAGATTTTCAGATAGATCTATTGTGTTCAAAAAAGTCTACGAGCGCTTAGTGCTAAGATGCGAAACAGCATTTGCAATTTAGAAAATCTGTCATAGACTTCTTTTTATAAGGAAACCTCTATGACAGTACTGCGCGAATTCTTCCCCGAAATTGAACCCTACAACACGGGCTTTTTCAAAGTCTCTGAAATTCACAATCTCTATTTCGAAGAAGTGGGCAATCTGCAAGGCAAGCCTGTCGTCTTTCTACACGGTGGCCCCGGTGGTGGTGTGTCCCCAGATTATCGCAGATACTTTGATCCAAAAACTTACCGCATTGTTTTGTTCGACCAGCGAGGCTCGGGCCAATCAACACCCTGTGCAGAGCTTCGTGAAAACACAACTTGGGATCTCGTTAAAGACATCGAAACCTTGCGCAACAAATTAAATATCGATAAATGGGTTGTCTTCGGGGGCAGCTGGGGCTCGACCCTGGCACTTGCTTACGCCATCACACATCCGAATCAAGTGAAAGCCCTGGTGTTGCGCGGAATATTTTTATGTCGTCCTTCTGAAATTAAATGGTTCTATCAGTTCGGTGCTTCTGAAATTTTTCCGGATGCTTGGGATGGATATCTGAAAGCCATACCAGAAAAAGAACACGACGATTTAGTCAGTGCCTACTACAAACGACTCACGGATAGAAATCCCGACGTGCGCTTGGCGGCCGCAAAGGCATGGAGCAAGTGGGAAGCCGCGACTTCACGCCTGATTGTGGATCAAAATGCTATCGACGAATTCGATGATCCTGAGTTCGCCCTAGCTTTCGCACGTATCGAATGTCATTACTTTATGAATAACGCCTTCTTTGCGACAAACAACTGGCTACTCGAAAATATTGGTAAGATTCGTCATATCCCGGGGGTCATTATCCAAGGCCGCTATGATGTGGTATGCCCTGCGCGCTCGGCTTGGGATCTTCACAAAGCATGGCCGGAAGCAAAAATTTCATTCACTCCAGATGCAGGTCATGCAGCCTCAGAGCCCGGAACTCGCTCAGCTCTGATTAACGCGACAGAGAGCTTCAAGACACTGTAAATATTTCCAGTTTTTTTGATAAGAAAACCTTATGGTTGGCACAAATATTATCGAGTTGTCAGATGGTTCCATTTTGGGTTTATATGGCCCTGCGATCGAAAATGGTTGCAAAATCCGGGGGGATTTAAATGGTACAAAGTCACGCAAAGCTAACGCTGCTCACGACTCTGTTCTTATCAATGGCTGCTTGCTCGCCAAAGACATTTGAGACTGGCAATTCGCCAGCAGATCTACAAGCACAAGGCGACGCAATTATTGGGGGCGTTGCCCTTCCACAGGAACATCCTGTTTCAAAAAACGTTGTCGCCATTTTCGATAATCTGACAAAGGGTTTGTGCACAGGCTCACTGTACAAAGACAATCTCATAATCACTGCAGCCCACTGTATACCTGAAGATAAATCTCAATTGTTTGTCTTTTTTGGTACAGATATTAAAAACGCAAAAACAGCTGCAGATCTTCAACTTAGAAAAGTCGATAAAGCTGAAATTTCACCTTACTACGCTAGCAGAAAAAAAGCGACACGCGATCAAGGTGACATTGCCCTTGTTCATTTCGAAGGGGCACTTCCTGCCGGTTATTCTCAATCCACTCTATTATCTGATACAAAGTTATTGCTGAAAGACACACCTGTTGTACTTGCAGGCTATGGCATTGATAACGGAAAACTGAAAACAGGTTCGTTTGTCTTGCGCGCAACATTTGTGAGTATCGCGAAACCTGACTTTGCATTAACAGAAGTTCTGTTGGATCAAACTCAGGGGCGCGGTGCATGCCATGGTGATTCAGGCGGACCAGCCTATGTCTACAATAAGGTCTCAAAGACTTATTTATTGTGGGGCATAACTAGTCGTGGGGACAACGATTTGAATGACGATTGCTCTCAATACTCGGTCTATACAAATATTCTAGCCTACTCGACTTGGTTGCGAGAGGCTTCAAAAAGACTCACAACTTCAGTTCGTGATTTAGTACCAAAACAATAATTAAGATCCAGGCTCTGAAACACATGGAAATTAAAAAGGCTGTCAAAGAATGACAGCCTTTTTTTATTTTAGAAGCTCTTCAACAATTTTCACAATACTTTGCGGCTGATCAAACAGCACCCGATGCGAAGCTTGTGGTATTTTAAGAGCACGCAAACCTGGAATTTCTTTTTGCAGTGAATCTGCCAGTGCATTGAATTTTTTGTCGCTTGCGCCTGTCAGCCAAGTTATTTTCTTCACTTGAGACTTCAGCAGTGGACGCATATCAGGCTGATTCGCCAAAGACCACTCTCGCAATGCCTGCGAAAGTATGGATCTCTGATAGTCCTTTTCAAGTCGTTGAGGCTCTTTGGCACTACCTGCGAATACAGCCTGCGAATTCCATTGCTTTAAAACAGCAGCCCAGCTTTCAGCCTCAAATCTTTCAGCCCATTTTTCGTCATTTTCAGTACGCTCTTCGCGGGCTTTTTCATCTGCATCTGCAAATCCCACATTGGCAGAAATCAACACCGCATGCGTCCATAGGCTTGGACTCTGCTCAAGTGCCTGCATCGCTAGACGAGCCCCCAGCGAATAGCCAACAATGATATTTCGTTTGTGCGACTTAGCTAACGCAAACTCATTAAAAGATTCACCCCACTTATTCAAGGGTTCATCTGGTCCCAAAAAATTTTCTTTAAAATAGTGAACAGCATAGAGCTTACGATCTGTTCCTTTCACAATTTTTTCAAAAACAGGATTCCAGTCCTCAGACAAACCTAGAAATCCATGCAAAAAGAAAATCCCTACTCTTTCCAAAAAGCATCCCATTCTTTCCAAAACTCAGTTGTTTGTTCAGCATCGGGTAATAACTCAATTACCTGCTTGTCAGCCAAGCCTTCTAATACGCTAGGCACAGTTGTCCAGCTATCGTATTTCCAATTCCACATGGCTGCCCAATGTTCGAATGAAAGATCGTGCTTATTAAGAAAAATATCTTTGTTAAACATTCGCTTAAAAATCTGACCACCCTTGTTATTGATAATCACAATTCTTAGCTTCATGTCTTCCATTTGTGATACGGCCCATGGGGCAGACATATCATACATCGCAGTCAAATCACCAATTAGGCACCAATTTTCTGCAGTGGCATCAGCCCAACCTAAAAAACTAGAAATCTGACCATCGATGCCGTTGGCACCACGATTAGCCACCATACGCTTCGGAGAAGAGTCAAAGTCCGCCGCTAAATCCCATTCACGGATTGGCAAACTGTTGCCAAGGTAAACACTTTGCCCATTTAGTTTTGACGAGAGCTCGTGAACCATCGAGGGCTCGGCTTTTGGAAATTTTTTGAAAAGTTTTTTTATGCTATCCAGTCGGCTCTTGTCAGTGATTAAAACATTCGCTGCCAAGGTCGGGTGATTATCTATTTCGATTTGTGAAAAAACTTCGAGCGTTGAAAAGTGCAAAGCCGGTCGACTTAAACCTGTATAATGATTATAGCTAATCGACATCACCGGAAGATTTTTATGCTTTTCTTCTAGATCACGCCACAGACGCAAAGTCGGCACACCACCAATGCGCAAAATGGCATTGCAGATGCCTTTTTCAATAAGATGACTGACCATCTTATCGCCGGACTTAATCAGTAAGTTTTCAATTTGAGGGTGCCCACGCAAACCCGAAATACTTTCGGCGTACACAGGCGCTTGGTATTTTTCTAGAAAATTCAGAACCGTTGAATGTGACCGCTCGGGTAAATATCCCAATACGACAATGGGTTTGTGAGTTTCGATGAAATCATCCACATCTTTTAAAATATTCATGGGCAACTGCTCAGGTAGCCGAGTGCGCTCGGCATTTGGCGCCGGTACAATCGGAATTAAAGCTGCATCAATCAAAGGTTCTGCAAAACTGATATTTACATGGACTGGTTTTTTCCAAGATAGATTTTTAAATGATAGATGCGTGTTCTCTTCATCCAAATCCAAAGTCACTTCGGTGTAGTAAGAAAACAATCCAACCTGTTCGATGCTCTGCGGAGCACCCGATCCACGGTATTTTTTCGGCCGATCGGCCGTTAATAAAATCAACGGAAGCGAAGAATACGTTGCCTCGATCACGGCTGGCAATAGTTCTGCAACTGCAGTGCCCGAGGTCGTGATAATAACTACCGGACGACGAGTGGTCGCCATACGTCCCAATGCAAAGAACGAAGCCGAGCGCTCTTCAAAGAAATTATAAATTTTTACATCTGGACACTCACTCAAGATATACACCAAAGGACTGTTGCGAGCCCCTGCACAGAGAACAAATTCACGCACACCTGTATTCACAAGTTCTTGAATCACACGGTGAGCTAATTCAATATTTTTCATCCACACTCTTTCATCTATATACCCAGTATCTTTTTAACCGATTCACGTTTTTGCAAAAGTTCCTGCCACTCACGATCTAGCTGACTGGCGGCAACGACACCCGCACCTGAACCCAATAATATTTCATCTCCATTCCACTGCAAATTACGAATGGCGACAAGGCAAATTGCTTCGTTTTTGTCAGGAAATACAAACATAAACGGCGCCCCAAAGCGAGCCCGTGCATTTTGATCTTCGTAATTTTGCATCCAATGATAACCTGCAGTTCTTGGAAAGACCCCCAAGGCCGGGGTCGGATGCAATTTTTTAACTAGTTCAGTAAAATTCAATTGGTCTGTCGCTAAAACAGAAAGATCCGTCTTTAAATGCCATAAGGTTGGTAACTCTAAAAGTTGCGTTTCGCTTTTTTGCACGGATCCATAGGCACTGAGTACTTGCGTAATATCTTGAATCACTAAGTCGTGTTCATGGCGTTCTTTAGGGTCTTCTAATAAAGAAGCACGAGGCGCAGAGTCTGATTTTGGACAAGTGCCTGCCAATGCCATAGTTTGGATTTTCAAATTCTTCGAGTGGAATAATATCTCTGGGGTCGCCCCTAAAATTCCACTTTCGTGATCCCAGTAACCGTATACGTACAAAGTTGTCGGCGACTGGATAAGTTCAAGCAACATGCGTGCACGCTCGATACTAGATACCTTTGCCCGAGTTTTTGCAAACACGACAGGCACAGCTTTAATGATTTCTTTATTTTGAATTTTAACCTGAACATCATTGAAAAACTGAGCGTAGCATTCGAGGGTGGGCTCTTGCCAAATGACTGTTTTGAGCTTGTTTTCAGAGGCTTGTATAGCTTGCTCCTGTAAAAATGACCCTAGCAAATCAGACAATAACTCGCTGCTGAGAGTGGCGTAGCGACTGCCGCTCAGATAGTTCGTATTTTCTGAGTCATAGAAAGCAGGGCAAAACATTGAAATATCATGACTTATCGGCTCTTTAGAGACTTTGAATGGACCCCAAATCAGATGCCATCGCCCTAAACATCTTAATAGAGCGCCGCTCTCTAAAAGGTTTGTAATGTCAGAGAGCGATATGCTATTCTGCGCTTCCAAAAAATCCCCTCTTGCTCAGGCACTTAAGCTTTGAATAATAGAAATAACTGGGGTGAACAGATAGTTCGTATTATGGAAATGCAAAGTATGCAAACAACTCCATCAACCCAAACCGTCAAGGTAGCGGGTTATGAAATCGGCGGCCCTAACTTTACAGTTATTGCTGGCCCGTGCTCTATTGAAAACTACGATCAATTTTTAGAAACTGCTAAAGGCGTGAAAGGCCTGGGTGCCCACCTACTTCGCGGCGGCATTTGGAAGATGCGTACATCTGCGACGGCCTTCCAAGGTTTAGGTGAATCTTCTTTTGATATGATTCGCACTGTTTTGAAAGAAACCGGCATGAGTCTGGTTTCAGAAGTGACCGATGCTCGTCAAATTGAAGAAATCGACGATTTTGTTTCTTGTTATCAAGTGGGCTCTCGCAATATGCACAACTACGCATTACTCAAAGAGCTCGGTCAAACTCGTAAACCTGTTTTGTTAAAGCGTGGTCTTGCCGCTTACATCGAAGAGTGGATCAAAGCCGCTGAATATGTCACTAAGGGCGGAAACCCCAGTGTGATTTTATGCGAACGTGGTATTCGCACTTTCGAAACTGCAACACGCAATACTTTGGATTTGAACGCCGTTGTCTTTGCTAAGAAAAACACCAATCTTCCGGTCATCGTAGACCCTTCACATGGTGTTGGAATTCGCGCTTTGATCCCTGACCTTGCCTATGCCTCTGCGGCTGCTGGTGCTGATGGAATCATCGTTGAAGTGCACCCTCGCCCTGCCGAAGCCTTGTCAGATGGCCCTCAAGCTCTGACCTTGCCTGACTTTGAAATGATGATGACAAAGCTCACTCGCATCTTGAACGCCGTCGATCGTCCTTTGCATCCTCAGCTCAACAAGGGGCACTAATAATGTCTACCCAGCACAATCCAAATCCCGAAATCATTCGCTCGATGTTTAGCAAAGTGGCTGCGAATTATGACAAAGCCAACTCAATACTTTCAGTAGGTATCCACCACCTCTGGAGAAAAAAATTAGTTAAATTTAGCGGAGCCCAGCTGGGTGATAAAGTTTTAGACTGCGCAACGGGCACGGGCGACTTAGCCATTGAATTCAAAAAATCAGTGGGCACGGGCGAAGTGGTAGGGACAGACTTCTGCGTCGAAATGCTAGAACCTGCTCCGGCAAAAGCAAAAGCACAAAATTTAGATATCCATTTTGAAAAAGCAGATGTGACTCGATTGCAATTTGAAGACAATCGATTTGATATTTCTAGCATCTCTTTTGGAATTCGCAATGTCAGCGATCCAGTCAAAGCCTTGCAAGAGCTTGCTCGTGTTGTAAAACCCGGTGGCAAAGTCATGGTTCTTGAGTTCGGCCAAGTGAACATTCCAGTTATCGGAAGTCTTTATAATTTTTATTCTGAAAAAGTTTTGCCAAAAATTGGTGGACTTGTGACAGGTCAAAAAGAAGCTTACGAGTATTTGCAAAAATCATCGGCAGCCTTCCCTTGCCGAGAAGGCTTTTTGAAGTTGATGGATGATTCGGGCGCATTCTCTGCACGCGAATACATCCCATTAACCGGCGGAATTGCCTACATCTACAAAGGCACAGTAAAATAAATAGGGTACGCCGTTACTTTTTGCACTACGTTGTGT
>JANNCH010000425.1:0-6150 GCA_031386315.1 Pseudobdellovibrionaceae bacterium | reverse complement strand
TAATTTTTTCTTCTTTCGCAACAAGTACAACTTTGGCTGCGCAATCAAGGACAGCTCCTCAGGGTGATACAAGCGTAGTGATTTATAACTTGTATAATAAAATTCAAGATCCTCTGTACAGCTTCATTCAGCCTCAAGTTGAAGTCGCAGCTGCACAGCAAGCGCAAATTTGGGGTGACACGATTCTTGAGGGTGATTATGTCGCCGATGGACGCACTCAGGTGGATGAGGTTATTGCGCTCTATAAAAACAATATTTTGCAAGGTTACAAGTTCACGTATTCAGAAAAAGCCTGGCTGGTAAGCGATTGTAACTATAACAATGACAACGTCGAAAGCCTCAATGCTTGTGTTGAAGGCCGCATCGTTGAAAGCAGCTATTCAACACCTGATTTTCAAAAAACAGAGCAAGATGAAGAGCACTACGCTGAATTTATTCATAACTAAATTTTAAGCCGGGACATTTTTCTTAACTGCCTTGGCCTTTTCACGCTCTTGTTCTTCAATTTGTTTATTTAAATAATTTTGCGCTCTGAAAACATTTAAATCGTGAGCGTCGTTTTTATCGATATGCATATTTGTGACGCCTTCGCGTGCTAATTTATCTTTTTGTTTTCGGTACAAAGTCCCGCCCGTAGGCGTGTATAAAATAACTTTTCGGTTACCTGGCAAATAAAGATACAAGTTAAAATTCAACGGAACCTCAGCCGTAATCTGCTCTAATGGAACTGCCATCATGTTTTCAACTTCTGATTGGACCGTTTTCACACGCACATCTTTGCGTGGAAAAAATGCCATGGCGATCTCATTGTTATTGTGAACAGATTTACGTAGAAACTCTGCACACTGTGTCGCCCAACTTTCAAAGGGCACATACCTTAACTTCAATTGCATATTGAGATCGTCTTGAACTTGCTCACCGTTATCTTTTAAAAACTTATACAATCTCGCCTGAACGGCCAGCATAAATTTTTCATCAATCACTCGATTATTGCCCATGGCTGTCACTAAATAGCCAGCGTATCGGGTGGACTCAACAACGATGCAAGCGACTTGTGTTGTATTCACCAAGGCCTCAGGCACGACGGACGCAGGCCCACGTACGACTAGTTTTTCGAGGGATTCTTTGGCGGCTGTCGCGACTAAAGAGTCCCGTTGATTATTTGTTTTATCTTGGCCAGGCTCTTTTTTTATACTTTGCTTTAAGTCAGACGGCTGCCATTCATCAGAGCCCTTGCTATTGAACTGGCCGCCGACAGCACCATCACCCACTGCAGAGCCGCTACGTAAAGAGTATGTTTCAAAGTTAAGCTCAGAGCCCGCATAATTCGGGCTCCTATCAGAATGAGTGCCACCGGCCTCAGACATTTCTTCGTTTGCCATCTGGGCGAGAATGCCCTCAAGGGTCACATTTTTGTTTGTACCTTTAATATTAATAACACCGTGTTCGTTCAAATTATCAGTGGGCGCACCACGCTCGGCGGCCACTGTATAGGGATTAGCTGAAAAGGCTTTATAAAATTTATTTACGGTTCTTTCAATTGAAGGACCCGTCACTGGTGGGTAAATTAAATATTTTGCACCCGATTCAGAAAGCATAGCATAAGAATTCGGGTTGCTGAGCTCTGCGAAAGTTATAATACAACAAGGGTATGACTGAGCCAGAATTTTTGCGAGCTTGTGTACTTTTTTATTTGGGTGGTCAACACTCACCATAATAAATGCAGGCTTACTCTGCACAATATACGCAATGGCCTCTTTCAGGTTCGTCACTGAGGCCATCGTCCAACCGCGATTTTTTAAAAATGCTTCGACAGGTATAAGCCCATTTGGCTGTGACTTAATAATCAAAAGTGTGTTTTCGTTTTCTTTCAAATCCCTGAGCTCCTGCGACTGACTTCGAGTAAATCTCATGAAATTTTAACAAAAACTTCACAACTTGTACAAACTATGAAATTGCGTAGTCTAGCTAACTACCCGACTAGACTATTTTAAAACAAAACTAAAGCTACCTGGCGAAAATCCTTTCGACTTCAGTCCTACGAAAGGCAAATATTTTTTCGATCTCACTGCGCACTAAAAGTACTTCGACCGCCAAACCTAGCCAACCCAGTGGCACTTCGTAACGAACAGTATCAGTCATTAGAGTGTCGCTCGGCCCCAGGGATTTAAATTCATGGGTATGGTGCCATAATTTATAGGGTCCGCTGAGTTGATTATCGACAAATCGATTGGGTGGGTCCCAAGTTTCAATTAGTGTTTTCCAGGTCATTGGCAGTCCATGAATTTTGATTTTATAATCGATGCGCGCCCCTGCATGCATCTCGATAGGTAACTTCGTCAAAATATGAAAATGCAATTGGGGTGGAGTTATACGTTGAAGATTTTCGGCCTTCGAAAACAACTCAAAGACTTCGTTGAGGGGGCGATGAATGATTTGTTCGACATAAAATATTTTTTCAAATCTTGATTTGTTCATAACTCAAAAGTAGCACTCTTCACAGACGCCAGCAAACAGTCTGGCATTTCTATTGATAACATCCACCAGCGTGTTATTTTGTATAGAATGAAGATGAATATTCTAAGTTCAAAAGATTACAAAAAAATGCCATGGAAAAACGGTACGGGCACCACAACCGAGATTGCAATCTACCCGCCTGACTCGACATTGAATGCAAATAATTTTATTTGGCGCTTAAGCTCTGCAGAGATTTCTGAATCTGGTGACTTTTCAGAATTTTCAGATTGCAATCGCTCGCTCATTATTAGCTCAGGCAACGGAGTGCGACTGATCTTTTCTGACACTGAAAAAACGTTACTAGCAGGCGAAATTTTCAATTTCGATGGATCTAAAAAAATCCACTGCGTATTGATTGACGGCAAAGTTCATGACATTGGCCTTATCACTAAAAAAGATCAAGTACATGCAGAGTTTCAGTTACTCGAGAAAAATTTGAAAGAATATAAACTGCAAGCAGGTACTCATATTATTCTACCCGTAACGGGCAAGGTAAAAGTCGAAACTACAACTGGGGCATGTAAGCTCGAAAACTTGTCCACGGCGATGTTGATCACTCAGTCCACAGAAAATATCTCTATTGAAGTAGTCGGTATAGCAAAATGTCTGTTGATCAGCATTTTTGATAAAAATGAGTGCTCACTGTAAAATTATTAGGCTAGACTTAGCAGCATTATGTCCATAGTCATTGAAACTCGAGATTTAAATCGCACCTACCAAAGTTATATCAAACCCGAAGGGCTGCTGAACTCGGTTCGTGGAATTTGGAATCGTCAGTATAAAAATAAGATAGCGCTTGATAAAACAAATCTTACGATCGAATCCGGCCAGATTATTGGTTTGGTCGGCGCCAATGGCGCAGGTAAAACGACTTTATTAAAGATGTTGTCAGGCCTGATAACACCCACAGGTGGTGATGCCAAAGTTCTCGGATTTCGTCCATGGGAACGAAAGTATGAATTCTTAAGACAAATTAGTATTTTGTTAGGACAAAAAAATCAGCTCTGGTGGGATATTTCACCAATGGACAGCTATGCCCTCTTAGCGCGCATTTATGATTTGGATTCTATAAAAGCCAGAAACCGCGTGAACTACTTAGCAGAAATTCTGAAATGCACCCATGTCTTAAACACTCAGCTTAGACGCCTAAGCCTGGGGGAACGAATGAAAATGGAAATCATTGGTGCACTTTTGCATGAACCACAAATTTTATTTTTAGACGAACCAACTATTGGACTTGATATCGTCGCACAAGAAACAATTCGAAACTTCTTAGATCAATACGTTAAAGAAAAAAGTCCAACTGTAATTTTAACTAGTCACTATATGGATGACATTGCGACATTGGCTAACAAACTTTTACTCATCAGCCATGGAAACATTGTCTATCAAGGCACCGTGAATGAATTTGTACAAAAGAGCAACATCGGCGTCGCCAGCAGCGAAGAGGTGAACTTTGAAGAGGTTATTCGCCGCTTTCTCGAAACTGAATCAACACCAAAATAAAATTAAACCAGCGCACTAACGGCCATCTGTAACTATTTTGCAAAGTGCTACCCAAAGAGTGACGAAATCCGTGAACAAAAAGACATGAACAAATACCGCGAATTTTAATGAAAGCGGCGACCTCTATGTTACCAAATGCTACACATATACAAAAATTGATGGCAGTGGCAATCCAGATGTTAAAAAAGTCATACTATCTAATTCACAATGAACGATGGGTATGGACCGTATTCGAAGTCTGGCAATACTAATCAGGTAGCTATCACTGTGGGCAAACCTCGCAATGGCGTGCCTGTTGAGATGAGTACATGTTCAAAGGTGAAGTTTGCAACTGTGAAAACTGTGAATTAACAAATTTAAAAAATAGATGGAAACTGTGGTAATCAATCGCATAGGATAGAGTACATGTTGTACAAATCCATTGCTGTTTTTTTTAGACGAAATATTGGCTTTGCTAAGCTTGCCATCGTTTCAAATCTTGAGTATCGACTGAATTTCATTGTCGATGCGATCGTGCAACCGTGCCTAACCACAGGCATCGAGATACTCTTGTGGTATGCCGTTTTTCAAGGCTCTGGTGCCACACAAATCAATGGCTTCACTCAGGAATACTACCTAAGCTATGCCATGTGGGCTGCATTCTTTGCGCGCATATCCACCAGCTGGATGTATGAAATGCGCATGATTGCCGAGGTTGATTCGGGCACAATCAATGGCTTGCTCACCCGTCCCATTAGTTTCTATGAATATTATTTTAGTCAGCTCATGGGCTATAAATTCATTACCACTGTATTTTCGTTGCTTGTACCTCTTGTGGCTACCATGGTCTTTTTCCTACCAACACAGTTTGAGAGAATACCACTAGCTTTACTTTTATGTGCCTATTACCTGGTCCTAGTGCATACGATCAGCTTCATAATTTCTTGCTTTGCTTTTTATTTTAATAAAATACACGCCATCACCGCAGCAAAGAACATGTTGTTATGGGTACTAAGTGGTGAACTTTTTCCACTGGATCTGATCCCTTACGGCTACCGTCAGATTGTTGAAATGCTACCCTTCGCAAGCGGTGTGTACACACCTGTCGCCTATATAACTGGCCGAGTAGGCATTGACGCCATCTATCGTGGCTTTGCCAGCGTCACCGTAAGTATTTTAGTCCTGAGCATTTTCGCCAGCTGGATTTGGAAAAAAGGGCTGCGCGTATATTCAGGAACAGGTGCCTAATGATACACGCCATTAAAAAATATGCTTCTTTATACTCTGCGATGTTCAAAGCCAGCTTTATATCTGATCTAGAATACCGAGCTAATTTTTTCACACGAATCATAACTGATATATTTTGGTATTTCGCACAAGTTATGACATTTGAAGTGATCTATAAACACACTGAAAAAATTGGCGACTGGAATATTGCGCAGATGCGAGTATTTTTGGGAGTACTTTTTATCTCAGATGGTCTGTACATGATGTTTTTGCACGAAAACATCGAAAACATATCTGAAAAAGTACGCAAAGGTGACTTAGATTTACTTTTAGCAAAACCCGTGAATTCACAGTTTATGCTTAGTCTGCAGCGAACATCCACAGCTTATATTGGGAATCTAATTCTAGGTTCTTCATGGTTGGCTTATAGCTTGATACAATTGGGTGACTTTAACTATTTAAGACTTCTTTGGTTACTGATCTTAATTCCCTGTGGACTTGTAGTTTTATATGCGACCAAGTTTGCCTTTGCCACGACAGCTGTGATTTTTACCAGCTCTGAAAATATTTTATTTCTTTGGTGGCAATTTTATCGTCTCGGTATGCGACCGGATTCAATGTATGTCCCATGGTTTAAATGGATCATTCTGACAGTTTTACCTATTGGTGTCGTTGTAAGCATTCCGGCCCGTGCATTACTAAACCCACCAGACTACGCTATTTTATTGTGGCCCCTGTTACTTGCCCCCATCCTGGTATACCTTACACACAAATTCTGGAGCTATGCTTTAAAATTTTATTCGAGTGCTAGCTCGTAGCGGAGATTTTATGACCTGGAAAAACGAAGATGTTCGTGCTTTTTTCAAATCCCATTGGACGGTCAGAAAGTACAAACCCGTGGCAATGCCAGCTGAGCATCTG
>JANNCH010000417.1:0-2650 GCA_031386315.1 Pseudobdellovibrionaceae bacterium | reverse complement strand
GTCGAGGTCACGATGCCATTTGTAGCAGCGCCGTCTTTTTACTAAAAGAAAAGGGTCTCAAAGAGTATTTGCAAAATAAACCTCAAATGATGGGTCACCTATGCAATATGCCAGATTTTCATTGGAAAAGCCTTGGTTCAGATATCAGCAAACAAGGCAATCCAACCCATTTCATTGATCCAGAAATCACAGGGCTTAAACCTGAAGAAATCCCCTTGGACTTCACAAAGATTGAAGAACAATACACTAACACTGAAAATAAATTTAAGAACGATGGATCGAAAATATTTTCTATTCCAACAGAATTTGGGTCTGTCTGGTGGCGGGCCAATCAGTTTGTAAATCGCATCGCCGGCATGGAAAAGGATTTTGCTGCAGCAAAATTGCCGTCTAACTACTCTGAAGAGCAAGACGAAAATTTAGCCTACAACAAACTCGCATTTCAGATGATTGTTGATTTAGGTTTGATGGGCCACTTCGTTGGCGATACCTCTCAGCCCTTCCATACGACTGCCGACTATGATGGCTACGGCGTGGGACATGGAGGCATTCATGCCTATTACGAAGATGGGGTGGTAGGTCAATTCGATGGCGACCTTGAGGCTCGAATTTTAAAAGAGGCTCGTTCAATGAAAAACCCTGCCTTTTTAAAACCACTCACTGTTGTTGAAAAAATGAAGTCTTTAAGTGAAATCTCGATCAAAGAGGTTAAAAAAATCATAGCACTGGATCCAGTGATCAAAGCTTCGGTAGTTAAAAAAGAAAAAGGTATGGAAATCAAAACAGCTGCAGAAAGAAAACCTGTTGATGTGGCCTATAAACGCATGAATGGCATGATCGTAACTGAAATGGCTCGAGGTTCTTTGTTGCTCGCTAATTTGTGGGATGAGGCCTATGTGAAGGCTGGTCGCCCAAAACTTGCTGCATTCAAAAGTTATAAATATCCGTTCACCGTGGATTTCGTTGCTCCGGATTACATAAACACTAAGCCTGTGGTTAAAGAAGAACCCAAACCGGCTAAATAAGATCCTCGCAAGAAAAGTGGCCCTATTTAGAGGCCACTTTTTATTGCTGCTCGTCCATGTCTTCAGAAAAAGACAAAATACTTGCTAAGTGAATTTGTTTTTTTTAGGCTAAAATATGACAAAAGACAAAAAAATCCTCATTTACGTTGTAGTCGCTATGCTTGCTGTTTTCTTAGTTAAGAAAAAGCTTGATCCGAACGAAGAATTTTCTCAAGTACCAACTAGCTCGCCTGCAGAAGAATCAAGCTCACCAGTTGCTGCTGATTCTGCGCCACCTAGCTCTGGCATAACTTCAACAGATAGCATTCCAAACCAAGAACCCGATCTAACCGAGGATCCGGCCGTTGGCGTTCCAAAATTTAATGATGAGGCAAAAGTGCTTCTGAACAACTTTGAAACAAACCACAAACTTAAAATACCAGAATTTTTTCAAAGTTATACTTTCCAGAAAATTCCAACACCGGTGGACTCAGAAACTGACGGAATTATTGCAAAAGACCAAGCTGACGGCAATACAATGGCGATATTTTCAAGAAAAACTGCACCTGCGCCAGAAGAACTCAAAAAATTCATAAGCCAAGAAGTCGCTGAAGTACTAGCTATGCGAATTCCGGCGGCTTCACTTGAAAAACCCGAACAAGAAAAACCAAAACCTGATTCTGGCTTTTCGGATGTCACTGTGTGGACTGTGCGAGATAAAAACAAGATTGCGGTTATTACTTTAGCCAAACGTGCTGACAATCAAGGTGTCTTTCTTAATATTATAAGCGGCGATGTAGATCATATGCAAAAAAACGAAGATCATCTTGAAGAAGAACTATCAAAGTTTAAGGCTAATTAATTGTTCCCGATAGTTATCTCCCAGGGTAAGTTTGCTTTGTAATATTTCAAAAAACTTGGCTTGTAGAATGTGTTGATCTGCAAGTCTTTCGTCAGTTCATGGATTCTATCAGGATCACTGTAGTAAATTAATTCAGCCTGAGGGACCAACATATCCCTTTTAATAAAACTTTTTGTATTCACTATTTTATCATAATTACTCAAATCCAGGGGCTGCTTACTGACCAAGATCAAACCATATGTTTGGTCTTGTGGATCCAGTGTTCTATGTGGGACCACAGAGAAACCTGCCGCCTGCATCGTTTTGACTACACACCAAAATACTGGATCATTGAATGAATCCACTTGAAATGAAATGATTCCACCATCATTTAAAATTCGCTTTAAACTTTTCAAAAATTGAAGGCTATAGCTTCGCGCCAAGGGGAAATCCACCCCTTCAGGAAAATCAACAAAGACCAAGTCAAAGCTGCTTTTTGAGTGTTGAACCCAGTGAAAGGCATCATCAATAACCAGATTCAGCTTCGGGCTATTCAACGAGTTGAAGTTATGTTTAATCATTAAGGGGTCAGATTTAGCAAATTGTATCCAGTCCCCATCCAGGTCAACTTCAACGACCCTGTCCACATCATCATATTTTAAAACTTCTTTTGCAGGCAGCCCATCACCGCCACCCAAAATCAGAATGTTGTTTCTAGATTGAGCCAACAGCATGGCAGGATGAACAAAGCCATGATGGTAAAAATCTGTGATGCTTGCAAGTGGTGATTGGGCTTGAATATAGC
>JANNCH010000361.1:0-4394 GCA_031386315.1 Pseudobdellovibrionaceae bacterium | reverse complement strand
TTTTGCCAAATTGCGATTTTAATACTGTCGTGTGTTTTCATGGGGCCTCCGTTTCTGGACAGCTTGCTGAAAATCTTAACAGCTTTCAAATAGACTAGATGGAGCGCTTACAAAGAATCAATTCTGCTATCAAATATCCTGAGTTTAAAGGCAGAAACTCCTTCGCCTTACTGAAGGTCATTCACTATAAAAATGGCACTCCCAAAAAAGCGGAAACTATCGAGAATGATTGAATCAAAGCCGTCAATCAAGAGTGGCTAAAATCCAAACAGACTGAAACAATCTGTGATGAACTTCTTAGAAGGGTCAAAGAGATTCGAGCAGAGGTTCATCGCAGTCAGCAAATCAGAGACAATAAAATTCGACTTGTAAAACACACCGACAATCAGAAAATTCTCCAAGAGTTTGTCTCCGAAAGAATTGAAGATCGCAAAATCATAAATCCAAAAAGTCACGAGCAAGATTTTACCCGTGCCATTTTGGTTATCGACAGAGAAAATCTGTCTTTGAAAACAGCTTCTCGAAAAGAACTACAAAAAGCTGTTGATAAAATCGACCGCAACACAATTCATCGACGAGTTTGCTCTCGACTGAATTCACTACTCGGGTTCATTGGACGAAGAGAACGTCTCGAAGCCGCCGACTACAATGTTAATCCGACCGTGTTCAGTGAAACTGAATTTCTAAATCTCGTCTACAATATCCAAGCTCCAGCAGAATTTAAGGATCACACCGAAAATATCCGCGACCTCTATTTTACGCTCTTCTACACAGGCATGCGTTTAGGCGAAGCCTTTGCATTATTTGATAAACCAAAGGCTGACCCCAAAACTGGTCGAAAGCTTAATTTCTTAGACGGAAAGACAATTCGATTATCTTCGCAGATGCTGAAGGACACCAAGAAAATCACATCTCCGAAAACTGGCGACGAAAGAAATGCCTACGTTATTCAAAATCAAATTTCACGGGTCGAAGCTTGGGCACGACTTGATAGAACTGTAAAAGAAAAGCTACGAACAATAGAGTTTAGTCGTCTTATCAAAATTGCTGGTAAAGCAACCTTCCCTGGCGACTCCGAAAAACAAAACTTAAGAACTCACGATTGCCGCCATAGCTATACCTGCCATCTAATCAACAACAACGTATCCATTTCAATCGTGGCAAAATCACTGGGCAATAGTGTTCTCGCTTGCGAAAAATACTACGTCTCTCATTTAAAAGAAGAGGGCCTTGAGATGATCGACCAAATCATGAGTCGGCCCAAACTTCGCAAGGTATCTTAAACCTGCCTGGCCTTGCTTCCAGCGGGCCTAAATTTAACTTTGTCAAAAGTTCAATTTCCAGCTCACTTATTGCAACCCAGCAAACTCTGTAAAGCTATAACATATTAAATACAGCCAGGGAGTTGTCCTATGACAAAAACTGTCGCTTTGATTAGCGTTTTAACACTATCCGTTTCGACGTTCGCAAAACCCAACTATGGATTGCTGTCCTCGGACCTCTACCCTTCGAGCCAGGAAGATCAGGCTTTTGTTTCAAAATTTTTTGATATTGTCGAAGCCCATAAAACTCAAGATCCACTTCTTGAAGGAAAAGGGCCGTCAATTCGTGAGTATAGCCTTGATAAAATTAAGTTCGCATTTATCACAAATGTTACTGACGATAAAGTTAACTTGGTATTTTTCAACTGGAAGCTTCCAACTTTTCAAGGCCTTGAAATTCAGAAAGCGCTTTCTGATATTTATGGATCGACCGTCTATATATTAAAAGGTGTGAATAAAAAATCCATCGCCAGCCAAGGCGAAGATCGATCACAGCTCACAAGTTTTTCTTATATGCTTGGTGCGAACACGATGGAAAAACAAATTAAAAAAGACAATCCCACATTCCAGGTCCCACCGCAAATGTTGGATTGGAAGCCACACCCCGACTACATGGACCGATCTCATCCTTTGCGACAGACGCTTGATGGCAATACCTTGGTAATGCTTTCTCCAAGCAAAGAGTTATTTTTCAAACAAACTGGAATGACGGGGCAAATGCGGCCCTACTTCGAGCAGATGCTGACGTCCCAGGGCGGATTTTATAATTCGATCATGGGAATGATGGTTCACGAGATGTTTCACGTCAAAGAAGGCGAAGACCAAGTCAATGGCTTCGCAAAAGATCGTAAAATCAATGAAGATAGAAAGTTGATTGTTGAACAGCTCAAATCAGATGCGAATCTGCGATCACTTATGGCAACATATGTAAGGATCGTTTTTTCAATCGGCGACAGCTCAAAAAACAATTCACCGACAGCCACCGAACTTGAACAGCTCGCCGATCTCCGCAGCGTCGTTACAGAATTAAAAACTAAATATAGCGATACCTGGAAATTCATTTGGAACTACGAATATACCGAGGGCTTTGCTGAATATGTCTCGGCCTATTCGATGATCCAAGTCGGTATTACTTCTTTCGACCAACAAATTGATTTACAAAAATCAGACACAGGAAATAACTTCGCCTACCGCTCTGGGACTATGGGCGGTCTTTACTTGGTTAAACGATTAAGCCAAATGCCTTTTTCAAGCAATGAAGATCATAGCGAAAGTTTATGGGAAATAGTTTTACGATTTACAAACACAAAACCAAGTGCGAAATCAATTGATGAGATCACTTCGAAATACTCCACTATTTCAAGTGTTGATGGCGAAGATGAAGTTAAGAGAGTCATCGACTATCTGATTTCAACAGTGATGGAATAGACGCCAGCTAAACTCTGGTCCGCTTTGTGCTTTATATCGACTTGACCAGAGGGAAAGATTGAAGGGCTTACTGAAGGCTTTTGTCTTTTCCTTTTTACAAAACTGAACAGGAAATAGACACCGTTGGGTGAGGAAAATTTATGAAAACAAAAATCTTAGTGTTAGCGGCATCAGTGATGCTGATCGCAGGATGTAGCGTTAAATCTAGCGACGACGTTAAAAAAGAAACTGACGAGATTATCAAAAAATCTCGGCAGGACATGGAAGAGCTAACCAATTCACTTTACCGCGGCGGTCAGCCCGGCAAAATCACAGTTAAAGGAATTATCGTTAAAAAAGATGGCGACCAAATGCTCTTGGACGACCGAGTTAAAGTTGAACAGGTCAGCGGCAAGGGAAATCGTGGCGTTTCTCAAACAATGGTTTCTGAGAAAAACAAAGCTGCCCTCACAGAGGCAGTTGATCCTAAATCTTTGGCCACTCTTGTCGAGTCAAAAAAATATATCAATATGGGCTGCGAAAATATCCCGGCGTCCGAGATTGAAGGTTTAGAGTTGGAGCCGGGCACGGCTCATACTGATTCGGTTATTTCACTTTCAGCTAAGAAAATTTTTATTTGCGGCGAACAAAAAATCAATCAAAGCTTCGTGACCTTATCTGCTGACAAGCTTATTTTGAATAATGCTTCTTTGTCTATTAAAGGCATCGTCGGGAACCTGTCGGTTTCGGCTTCAAATATTGTTTTAATTGGATCGAGTTCCGTTGCAACGGCTGGCTTAGAGTCTACTATCAGCGTTATGGATGCCCCATCCTTAGATTTTACAGTTGCCACCGCTATCAGCGCCGACGGCACATTGAAAATTGCTTCAACTGGTGGGAATTGCGTTCAAAAAGACGAGAAAAAATAGAGCAACCTCTAAAATTAAAATGGCCCGTGAGTCTTCCGACTTCGGGCCATTCGCCTCAAACCTCGGCTAACAAAGTCTAAACAATCACAAATCCTAAACTCTCGGCATGGCCTCGAAGGATTTGGCGTTTGAATTCATAGCGGGGTTTTATTTCTTCTTTTGCATAAAATTCCTGACCGTAAATTGGATCTTCCGAGATTCCAGTATTGGCTTTGAGAAAATCCATTGCTCGCCTACAGAGTTCAGCCATACGGGGCCAATACTCATAACAACGTGGGTCCCGTTCGTGAAGGACCACGAAGTCCACACAGTCAAGGGCTTCTCTGATTGAAAGTGGCTTCCGTTTTTGAATCACCACCATCTCGTATTAATTGACCTGATACTCGGGTCATGTATTTTATCTCTTTGATTTCATCGGCAGGGATTTCCGTTAAGAAAATCCCCTTTAACTTTTTGAATATTGGACGAAGGCGTTTCATTTATTCCCCCTCGCTCAATGCTTGAATAATTTTTGGGTCTTTGATTTCTTTTAGACCCGTGAAAAAAACATTACTCTCATAGGTGGTGATTTTCACTAAGAGCAAATGCCAACCCTTTGATAAGGGCTGATCGAACTTCACCTTGCCCGTGTCTGGCAAAAACCCCTGTTTACCGTAAGCGCCTTATAAAGCTTTCAATTACCCACAAAATTTGACATTTAGTGGGTAATTGAAAGGATCATGAAGCGCTTACTAAC
>JANNCH010000350.1:0-5312 GCA_031386315.1 Pseudobdellovibrionaceae bacterium | reverse complement strand
AAACAAAAAGCGATGAGTAATCCATTTAAAAAAAGGCTTAATCACAGACAACCAACTAATATCCCAATATTCCAACTTGTGAATCACCGTGGTATTTTCATCCACCGGAGTCAACGCCGTCACTGCATAAAAATTCTTTTGTCCCACTTGAACGTGTTCAACACGCACACATGGCAAACTGAAAGTGATTTCAGTGGTAGGCACGCCTCCTAATATCTTGTAGGCCTTTGAATTACTAGACGGCTTATGTCGGACCATTTGAAAACCATGCGATACAGGAGCAAACTTTTTTCGTTTCTCATGCATGGACTTTTCTGTACGCCACAAGCGACTCTTATGAATATAGGGTCCATGAGCGGGGTCCATCAAACCAATAACAGCATGATCAATATGGCAGGGGAAGTTCATAATTTCTAAAATATTTGGCTGCACATTCGCACCAAAGGCACCCAACTCTGGAACAGGCGGGGCTTTCGAAATATCAAAGTACTTATCAGCCACAAAAACCCAAATCATACCTTGATGCTCGCGCACTGGATAATTCTTCACTTTGATTTTACGACAATCTAAATCTTGATCGGCACATAATGAAGGGATCTCTGTGCAGGTACCAGAGGCATCAAACTTCCAGCCATGGTAAGGGCACTCAACTTTATCCTGCACTACACGGCCATAGGATAAGGGTATCCCGCGGTGTGGACATATATCACGCAAGGCCGCTGTCTCGCCTTTAGAGTCGCGATAAAAAACTATGGGTTCACCCAAAATTTTTCTAGTTTGCATTGAGTTTATTTTGAGTTCGGCAGAGGTCAGTCCCAAATACCAAACATTTCTCAAAAATCCTGTATACATTATTTTAGTCCCGCACTGATCTCTGCCAATAAGCAGGTATTTTCTAATAACATCGTAATAGTCATTGGCCCCACTCCACCCGGCACCGGAGTCGCAGCACTCACCCAACCATCTAATTCAGCAAAGCGCACGTCACCAAATAGCTTGCCGCTGCCTGAGCCATGTATTCCTACGTCTATGACAATCGCATCTTTTTTAAAGTCTTCTTTGCCCAAAAACTCTGGTTTGCCTGCGGCCACCACTACGATATCGGCCTCACGCGTGTATGAACGCAAATCTTTTGTATGTGAATGACAAATCGTCGTAGTCGCATTGGCTTCTGTTAAAAGCAAAGCCATGGGCTTACCAACAATATTACTGCGCCCAACAACAACAGCTTTTTTACCTGCCACAGAAATTTCGTAATGCTCAAGAATTTTCATCACACCTGCTGGAGTGCAGGGCTTCACAGAGGCCTTGCCTGCAAAGAAAAATCCTAGTGAAGTATACGTTAAACCATCTGCATCTTTGTCTGCTGCAAGGTTTTCCAGAACTTCATCATTTGAAAGATGCTTCGGCAAAGGCAGTTGCACCAAAACGGCATCCACGTTGATATCTTTATTTAATTTTTTAATCAGCTGCAGAAGTTCTTTTTGTGTCGTTTCTTCAGGCAAGCGATGAATGGTCGAATGCATTCCGATTTTTTCGCATGCGATATGTTTATTTTTAACATATACCTGGCTGGCTTTGTCTTCACCCACAATGACGACCGTCAGATGAGGCGGACGACCCAATTTATTTTTGATTTTTTCAATACGCGGTACAAGGGATTGGCGAACAGCACTGGAGACAAGCTTGCCATCGAGTATGAGCACAGGGGACCTCTCTTGTGTGGATGCGGCCAATCTCCTGCATTTCACAAAGAAATTCAAGCATTTATCTGCTATTGACCCCTACATTCAAATAAGCTATTGTGCAAATTCTTGAAACCACTGGGGGAATTAAAAATGGCAGAAAAAGTAAAGTTATCGAAAGACGGAAGCTCCATCGACTTTGTTCAATCTGACAATATCCCAACGTCTTTGAAAAAGTTCCGCCAAAGCCCTGAAATCGAAGGTTTTTACCGTTTCGTCTTTGAAAATGACCTGCAAAAAGAAGCCTACGAAATCATGGATCGTATCATCACCATCCGTAAACAGAAAAAAGCGGGCGCTAAAAAAGAAGCCGCTGCCGCTGCCAAAGAAGAAGCTGCAAAAACAGCTAAAAAAAAGAAATAGTCTAAACGACCCTTCGAATATTATCTAGTTTCTAATTCGCGTGCCCCGTTTTCTCGGCACGCATTTTTTTGTCCGAAATTCGATCGCTGAACTCAATCCAGAGCTCTTGTGAGCTTCACACTCTTTGCTAACCCACCCAGCAAGGAGATTTTATGAAACTAATCAAAAATAAAAAAGGTCAAGGCATGATTGAATATCTTATCATCGTGGCTATCATTGCCGTGGGATCGATTTCAGTCGTTAAAGTGGTCGGAGCCAATTTAGATGTGCAATTTGCACGCGTGGCCCAAGCTTTGGGGGGGGCGAATACCAAAACAGTAAAGGCCCACCAAATTACAGATCAGATGACTCGCAAAAAAGACCTTGGTTCGTTTTTCGAAGACTCTGTGAATGATGATGCCAAGTCGAGCCATGGGAAATAAAGGGCAAGGCGCCATAGAAGCCATTTTGGCGCTTCCACTTATTTTAGGTAGTTTCGTTTTTCTGCTACTGATCTGCTATCATTGTGGTCTGTACTTTATAACATCCTATTATGCCGAAGAGGCCCTACTTTGCGGGGCTCGCCAAAGAAATGTTTCTAGTTGTGAATACGAATTCAACCAAAGATTTTTGAACCTCACAGTTTTATCTAAACCAGTACGCGCAAGGATGCGCAAATCTTCACGACAAATTTTATTACAAGTCATTTACAACGAATTTGAATTTCAACGCGAATTAAAACTGCCGCTCGAAGGGAATCTCAAATGAAAAACCAGAAAGGTTTTACACAAATTCTCTTGATCAGTGTTCTGCCGGTCATTGTTGGTGGATTTATAATTTTTCACAGCGCTATGGGATTGATACAGCTTAATACCATCGTTAATTCTGAATGCCGCCGTCAGCAAATCTCTGCTCAGACAGAAATACGCAATCTTATGCTCAAACTTTTTTCTAAAAATCCACGCGCGATGAGCTTGCGCACTCAGCTCTTTCAAACACGCATTCAATTGGCAGCAGCAATTGCAAGCTACAATGTCCCGCTAGCTCAGGCTCTTCAATTACGCATTCGCTATTTGATATTTCAAAGACAGATTTTAGATGTCTATCAAAAAGAACTCATTGCACAGGCGAATTTACTATCAATAAAGTCCACTTTTCAAATCTATTCACAGAATATAAAAAACATGAATGAGGCACAAAGTCTAAGTCCCCTCTTGCAGATTTCGACACGCTCTCTACCCCCGATTCCACCAAAGCTTCCGGTTGTTCCGGATATTGCGGACGTGGCTCCGGTATACAGAACTGCTTCTGATTTTTCAAATCGCCAGGCTTTCGTACAAAAATGGCAGTATAAAATTCGCGTTAACAAACTGTTACAAAATTTTGTAAAAGCAGATGCAAGCTTTGAAAAATTATGTTCCACGACAATCGAAGGGGCAAAAGACCAATGGATTATCACAACCAAAGAGGACAAATCCTAACCGAAGCGCTGATTGCAATTCTGGCCGTGGTCATCGTTCTATTTTCAATCCTTAACAATTTAAAAGATGCTAAGCAAAGGACAAATCAATATGGAATTACTAAAGAAACTAAAAACTTTCATTCACAGCAAAGATCAAAAAAATAAAATTCTCATGGGTTCATTTATTTTGCTTGGTTTGATCTGTTTGCTTTTACCAACAAAACCAGCAGAAAAAAATCAGACTCCGTCTGCGACAAGTGAAAACTCTGTCGATACTTACATACCACGCGGTTATGTCCTTGTACCCATCGAGCTTGCCAATGCAAATTCTTTGGGTTCATTGTTGAGTGAAACTGGTGGCGTTGTTGACCTTTATCTTCCTCAGGGAAAAACTTCTATAAAAGTCGCAAGCAAACTTAAAATTCTAAAAGCGCCTTACAATCCCGAACTTTATGCAGTGCTGGTGCGAGAGCAAGAAAGCGCCAAGCTGCTCAACTACGTCGGTCCCTTTATTGCTGTCGTTCAAAATCCCGACGAAAAAGGTCAGAAGCTAGTTGATACAAATAGAACAAAAATTTCCATTGAATATCAAAATTAAATTTAAACTACGTATTCAAAACAAGAGGATCTATGAAAAAAGTTATCTTAATCTTATGCTTATTCTGCTGCTTTTCAAATAGATCGAATGCTCAGAAAATAGAAATAGATCAAAAGTCATTATCTGAATACACACTTGCAAAACTCAAGTCATTGCCTGAGAATCCACAACTCATTTCATGGGGACAAGGCTGGTTGGATTCTGCAAATTTGAGCGATACTTTTTTTAGCGAATTAGAAAACTTTGAGACATCAGCTGTCATTACAAAAGCAGATCGCAACTACATCATTGACGTTGTTGAAAAGTTCCTTAATAAAGCCACGATAGACCAAAAAGAAAAACTACAAACCATCGCTTGCAAGTGGCTTGCCCTAAGTTCTGAAACAAATCAGCCTTCTTGGCGTTGTGAAAAAAAGAATTACAACCTACAGCTACTAAAAGACAAATTACCAAAATTTGATTTTTTGGTTGCTGAAGATATGGGAATTCAACTGGGTAGCCAGTTTTCAATTTCAGTGATAGAAAAGGCAATTTACAATTGGAACATCTTATCTAGCATAAATAAGTCGATTTCATTTCGCGGAACATTCCAAGATTTGCTCAATCAGAATTTTATCGTTGAAAGCCTTATACAAGGAGATTGCGATTCATTTACACATAGTATTGATGATCTCGAGGTCATCAGCCGTGGCAGTGTTTACTTTTCACCAGAATGTCGCAAAAATTTGAACCAACCCGAAACCAGCAATATCAAGCAGTGGTACGAGCGAAATAAGTCATGGGTTATACCTGTGGGAATTGCCATGCTAGCTGCTACTGTCTACCAGCTAAAAGATAAAAAAATTATTATCAACAAACCTAAGTAGTTAAGTTACGACCATTGAAAATGATTTCTTTGACTTGGCCGTTCTCAAAAATTGTCTGCGAGTCTGCAAATGCTTTGTCTGGATGAGAATGAAATTCTAAGGGATCAGCTTTCAACTCGCGAATGCCCTCGGCGACAGAGTCTTTCAAGGCTTTCAAATTATCTGACAATGACGGTGCTTCAATAGGACTATCACTGCCGAAAGAAACGGGGATTTGAGCTAGGCGCAAGGCCTCCCAGGGGAAGGCATGCTTATAAAGTTCTGCTAACTTGCTCTTTAGCCAACGACGATCTGATAGC
>JANNCH010000336.1:0-9110 GCA_031386315.1 Pseudobdellovibrionaceae bacterium | reverse complement strand
GATGTAAGCTTCAGCTTTAAATTTTTTGTGAGGCTTAACAGTTCCTGGTTTTGCAAGAACTTGACCGCGCTCAACGTCTTCTTTTTTAGTACCACGAAGAAGAACACCGCAGTTGTCCCCTGCTTGACCTTCGTCAAGAAGCTTACGGAACATCTCGATACCAGTCACAGTCGTTTTTTGAGTTGGGCGGATACCGATGATTTCGATCTCTTCGCCAACATTTACGATTCCACGCTCAACACGACCTGTAACAACAGTTCCACGTCCAGAGATTGAGAACACGTCCTCAACTGGCATTAGGAAAGTTTTATCAGTCGCACGAACTGGCTCAGGAATGTGGTTATCACATGCTTCCATCAATTTAACGATAGAAGGACGGCCGATTTCAGAAGTATCACCTTCCAAAGCTTTCAACGCAGATCCTGGAACTATCGGAATAGTGTCGCCAGGGAATTCGTATTTAGAAAGCAACTCGCGGATTTCAAGCTCAACAAGCTCAAGAAGTTCTTTATCGTCAACCATGTCTACTTTGTTCATGAAAACAACTAGAGCAGGTACACCTACTTGGCGAGCCAAAAGGATGTGCTCACGAGTTTGTGGCATAGGACCGTCAGCTGCAGAAACAACTAGGATAGCGCCATCCATTTGAGCGGCACCAGTGATCATATTTTTTACGTAATCAGCGTGTCCTGGGCAATCAACGTGTGCATAGTGACGTTTGTCAGACTCATACTCAACGTGAGTTGTAGAAATCGTGATACCACGAGCTCTTTCCTCTGGAGATTTATCGATCTGAGCGTATGACATGGCTTGTGCTTTACCACCAAGTGCCAAAGTTGTTGTGATCGCGGCAGTTAGTGTTGTTTTACCATGATCGACGTGACCAATTGTTCCAATGTTAACGTGCGGCTTACTACGGTTAAACTTCTCTTTAGACATTCATTTCCTCCTGAAGAGCATAATCATTTTATTTTTAAACTAAAACTTCAATACAAAAACTTAAAACTTATCAAAAAAAACCTAACGTTCCGAAAAATCCAAACATGGAGCCCATGATCGGAGCCGAACCGACGACCTCACCCTTACCAAGGGTGTGCTCTACCACTGAGCTACATGGGCCTAAAGTCATCCAATCAATGGCGATCCTTCGTTGCCTTCGTCAGTCGCTCCCTACGACGTAGCTGCGCTACGCCTCCGGTCGCTTCTTCCTTGTCGCCTCGGCTGGCCATCGATTGGATGACTTTACCTTAGCAACTAGCAAGCAGGTTCTCTAAACTTGGAGCGGGAGACGGGGGTCGAACCCGCAACCCTCTGCTTGGAAGGCAGATACTCTAGCCAATTGAGCTACTCCCGCCCATTCAGAAAACCAGAAAGTCGAAACTTTCTTTTTCAAAATCTTGTGACTACACACTACCTTCTCAAAATCCGGATATACCGAAAATGGTGGGCAGGGAAGGATTCGAACCTTCGTAGACATAAGCCAGCGGATTTACAGTCCGCCCCCTTTAGCCACTCGGGCACCTACCCACTAAGGAATGTGCACTCACAAGAGTTCGCCAACTTCATTTTTTCGCAAAAAATATCGCGAAAAGCAAAAATTGGAGCTGGTTATGGGACTCGAACCCGCAACCTGCTGATTACAAATCAGCTGCTCTACCAATTGAGCTAAACCAGCACTGTCATAGATAATGTAACGAATCTAATAACCGAAACTTTGTACTGGAAATATTGCATACCAGTCAAAGATATTTCTTCGATCTACTGAGATTTTTTGCGATTCATATGCTGCGTCGTATGTTTTCGGAGGGACTCTGTGAGAGCCATCGCCGTCGCCACTGATGCATTATAACTCGCTGCCGCACTAATCTGTGGAATCGAAACGAGTTCATCACACAGTCTTTCGGTTGTCACTCGCAAACCTTTGTCTTCACTTCCAACCGCCCAAATAATTTTATCAGGGATCTCGATATCAAAGATTGTCTGCGTTGCCTTGTGACTTAAACCAAAGATCCAATAACCTTTTTCTTTAAGATCTTTCGCATAGTTAGAGAAATTCCCAACCTCTTGAACCGGGACGTGCTCGGCTCCGCCACAGGCGACTTTATGCGCCGTGGGAGTAAGTCCTACCGCTCGTTCTTGCGGGATGAAAAGACCATGGGCACCGACCAACCAAGAAGTACGCAGGATCGCGCCAAGATTATGGGGATCTTCAATTCCGTCTAAATAAACGAGCACAGACTTTTCGTGTTTGCTCAATTTATCCATCGAAAACTCGGGACGACCTTCCACAAAAAGGACAGCACCTTGATGGGATGCGCAAACACGTTCGATGGCCGTGCTCGATTTTATTTCTATTTTTCCACGGGAACGCAAAACCAGATTATTGATCTCGGTGAGCTCTTCCGAGCTTTCCCAACCTTGCTTGAGCCAAAGAGCCTTCACCGTCTTAGGACGAACCTTCAAAGCCTCATTGATTGAGTGGAACCCAGCAATTGCACGCCATGACTTAGGAATGTCTGGCTCACGTTGACCTTGACGGCCAATCTGAACACCAGCAGCAGGCCGCGATGAACCCGCAGGACGTGATGAACCAGCCGGACGAGAAGGACCGCCCGACTTTGAAGGTGGTGCCGAAGGTTTGCGAAAATTAGGTTTATTTCTCATGAAGCCTGCTCTGTAAAAGATAGACATACGGAATAGAGGCTTCGCCCCCAAAAATCAAGCAAGGCTTTAAACCACAAATTTTTTGCAAACCACTCATGACCTCTAAGGAAGCAGTCACCAAACTTTAGTAAGAGTTATAAGGCAACCGCAAGAAAGTGCCGAGACACCACACGACCTAAGAAACCAAAAGCACATTTGCACAAAAAGTCGAACTCCCCAAAAAGCAGAGGCGAAGCCCGGCCAACGATCGACAAAACAGGCCCGTCTTAAAAGCTTCAGATGCAAGGCGAGAGGAGGAAGGCGTGCACCTTACCAAAGGTAAACCTAAAGTTTTACGTACGTCGACGACGAACAACGCTGCAGCTGCAGATTTTAAGACGGGCCATCGGAGGCATGGCACATTAATGGCACTGTGTGGGGTATGAGATCAAATTATACTGAACGCACTTCAACAGCAAAAAATACGGGAAAAGCTTTTTTTGGCTTACTCGTGTCGACTCTTTTGACAGGCCTTATCGGCTGCGTTCCACCAAAGAACAATACCGAATTGCCGGTGACAAAGATCACTAATCTTTCTGAAAAAGCAGCTTCGTGCGAAGTGAAATTACGTCAGCAGATCGAAGCTAAATCCTTACAAATGCAGAATGTCTCAGAATGGGACAACCTTATTAAAACGGCCAATCAACTGGTACCTAGTACAAACAAAAGCAATTACTACGTCAGCCTTTTAAAGAACCAAGTTCAAAATATTTCGGCCGAATATACTTATAAAACAAACGATACTAAAGCAGAAGTTAGTTACTCGCTATCACAGGCGAATAAAAACGCTAGTGCAGCACTCTACCTTGAAATTCGCATTCAAAGTCAACAAAGTCATAGCAAGATGTCTGTTGAGCAACGCTTGAATGTCAGCGAAAATTGCGAATTGAGCATCAATAAAACGACACTGGTCAAGATCAAAAAAACCGAAACTGATAAGTATGGCTATTCAGAAGAAACTATTTATGCAAATCATGAAAAAGATAAATTCATAGCTAATTTTACTCTAACTGCTGATCAAAAACTTATAGATCTAACATTGGAAGCAGATAAACCAACGGATTCTTTACCTCTCATGTTCACATATATGCGTGGTCTTGGTGTAACGACGATTAAAACTCAGGCCTCAAATAAAGTGCTTATGAAAGAGTTCGAGATGGACCTTTCATTGGATACTTTTAAAATTGAATTGTCAGCCAAAGATCGAATTTTTTCGACTAAATATGCTGGTAGCGATAAGACTCTCGGTATCACGCTCACTCAGAACACAAAGGGTAATAAATGGGGTGTACCACTGAAGCTTTGGCAAAGTCATGGCCTCAGCGAATCAAAAGATCTTAATTCTTTCGTAACTTTTCAGCTTCACGCAAATTATTTGAAGCAAAACAATTCACTTCAAGTTTTATCAGAAAAAAATATGACCTATGACCACATGCCTGCTTACTGGAAAGTTACAGAGATTCCAGCGTCGACAGATAAAAAGCTAAAGGCTTTTCAGTTGACTGAAAATGCAGAGGCTACGATTCTGGATGTCTCATCCGCTGCGGACTTAGTATCCAACGATACAATTCAAACAGAACTGCCAGAGATTCAAACTATAACGAAAGCAATATTGGCAGAAGCCAAAGATAATCGTCGTGAACAAATTCACTTGGCTCTTAAATATCTTTCAGAAAATTATCCCTATGACAAATCTATGCTCGCAACCAACAGTGTACGACCGCTTACAACCAAAGAAGCCCTCGATCGTGGCACAGGGGTTTGCCAACACTTTGCAGTTATTTTTACGGCAATGACGAGAGCTATGAAAATTCCGACACGAATCGTTGCAGGCTATCTTCTAACAGAAACCTCTGCAGGAATGCATGCCTGGGTTGAGGTCGAAATCGCAGCTGGAACTTGGCAGGTGCTTGAGCCCCAAGATCCAAACTCACTAACAATGATGAAGACACGTAACTATATTCCAGTTTCACGCGCAAGCACCCTTGAGGATCGCACAAACGCTAACGAGCTATTGAACTTGATCGGCAGCTTTACTTCACAATCTTATATTATAAAGGCGAACTAATTATGATTAAAACTATGCTTGTTTTATCTTTATCCATTGCCTTCAGTGCCTAGGTCTCGGGACTGAGTTCAAATTTCGAATCTACTGTGGATGACTTGAGCATTCCAAATGCTCACGCTCTTTCTGCGAATTCTTCAGAGCAGGCACTTGTCGTGCGCAGTATGGCTCCGGATTTTGAGCAAATCACTGAGCTGCGTGACCTTGGAATTGAAAAAGTGATCATCTTCAAAAATGAAACAAAAAACGAAGTCCAAACTGAAATTACAAATATTGTTGAATCTGGTTTTGAGACAAAGAACATCACCCACATCCCTTTTCTGTGGCAAGACCTTCATGGTTTTCGTGAAGTCTGCAAAATGACAGTAAAAGCGTTGAACATTATTATTGATTCCGAAGCTAAGATTGAGCAGATTTTCAAAAAAGAAATGTGCGGGCGCGATTATGAGGATGGGAATAAGAAAAAACCTGCGAAAGTAGTTAATAAAATACGTGAGACATTGACTCCGACATTTATAAAAATGGTACAACTTTTAAAGCAATGGCAAGCGGATGTGAAATCTTTGGACACAGTAATTTGCCCGACTGATGTTGAAATGCTCGGTCAAAACTTAAAATGTGAACGCGCAATAGTAGAATAAAAAAAGCTTTAGATTTGACCTATCAACTAGAGCTCTTTGACCATGAAGTACTTCTGGTCTTCTTTTGGATAATTCTGCTGGGTCCACTGAACAGTGTACCCGTATTTTTCATAAAAAGGTCTAGCTTGAAAACCCAATGTATCCAAAAGTACAAATTTACAGCCCCGATGGATGGCCGCAGTCTCGAGTTGTTTTAGAATTTTAGAACCCATGCTTTGGCCTCGCAACGAATCAGCGACCCAAAGATTATCGATTAACAACCAATGACCAAATGTTTTAGCAGAAACGCCTGCGACAATTTCATCGGCCTCATTGGTCACGCGGATTGCTACAGGAATTTTTTATTTTACCTCCCAGCGAGCAATATTGAATTCAGCAATTCGCTGCTCGAAAAAACTTATCAACTCGACACTGGGTTTTTCAACGACTTCAATTTTCATATTTCTCTATTCGCATTTATTTTTAATTATTCGTAACTGATCATTGCGTAATCAAGGGCAGCTTCTTTTGGGTTTTTGGCCTGAATGATCGGGCGACCCACAACCAAAATAGAGGCCCCGGCCTTGAGGGCTTCTTTGGGACCCATCGTGCGCTTTTGATCCTGATTTTCAGACAACTCAAAACGAATACCTGGCGTCACTTTATAGAGTGGCAATGCTTTGATAAGCTCAAGCTCTTGAGCCGAACACACCAAACCACTGACTCCACAGTCTTGCACCATTTTCGCAAGTTCTTGTACATGCGTGGCTACAGGTTGCTGCTTCATATTGCTTGGTAGAGATTGCTCATCCCACGAAGTTAAAATTGTGACCGCAAGAATTTTAAAAGGACGAACGCGGGCGAGTTCGTATTCGACTTTCCCCATGAGCATGAGTGCTTCTTTGCCTGAAAGTGCATGCACAGTGACAAGGCTTGCGCCCGCATCAAAACTAGCTCGGACTGCGACTTCCATCGTCGAAGGGATATCAAAATGTTTGTTATCCATGAACACTGGGGCACGCTGGGCGATCTCTTGAACAAAACTCATCCCGTAGCGCAGACAGAGTCTCGGCCCAAGTTTGAAGCCCCCTGCGATGTCAGCCAGGTCATCTGCCAATTTTAAAGCCTGTTCGCGAGTGTCGACATCCAAGGCGACGACGAGCGGGTTTCTCATTGGGGATGATCTTTTGTCCATGGGTTCTCCTTTAGTACTTTTCGGATCTCATTTGTTTTTTTTGACCGTGAAGTTTTTTACTGTCCATGCGTTTGCGCTGCGAGGATTTGGTTGGTTTTGTTTTAATGCGTTTTTTAGGGATGAATAATGCCTTTTGAATGATTTCTTCAAATTTTCGTAAACACTCTTTACGATTGGAGTCTTGATCACGGTGAGTTTCGCTACGAATAAGTAATTCACCTTCAGTAGTGAGCTGTGGAGCTAGTTTTTCGATGAGACGATTTTTTTTAAACTCTGTGAAAGCCTTCGTCGCAAACACATTCCAACGAATAATAGCTGCCGATTCAGTGCGATTGACATGCTGACCGCCGGCCCCGCGGCTGCGAGTGAATTCAAATTCAATTTCGGCGATCAGAGCTTTATCGAGCATACTTTCCTAAGTTTAAAAAAGAGGGAGCTTGTGGCTCCCTCGGATTCTTATTTCTGACTCGGCGTAGTGCAAAAAGTAACGGCGTACCCTACGGCTTCGGCAGGTGGGACTTTTGTTACTTGCTTGGTTTTGCGGTCGACGCATTCAATTTCGTTGTTATCTAGACCACGTTTTCCGATGACCATTCTGAGTGGCATACCTAAAAGATCGGCATCTTTGAATTTAACGCCAGGGCGCTCGTCACGATCGTCCATCAACACATCGACACCTTTGGCTTGAAGGTCTTGATAGATCTTTTCAGCGGCTGTCATCAGGGCTTCATCTTTTGGATCTAAAATGCACATATGAACTTGGAAAGGCGCAATCGCCATTGGCCAGATGATTCCATCCGCATCATGGGATTGCTCGATGGATGCCTGCACAGTGCGCGTCACACCAATGCCGTAACAACCCATTTCAAATGGCATTGATTTGCCATTTTGATCTAAAAAGTTTGCATTCATTTTTTGTGAGTATTTGGTGCCTAGATAAAACACATGACCCACTTCAATACCACGATAGGCCTTCAAAGTGCCGTTGGACTGAGGGCATTTATCGCCCTCTTTTGCCATTCGCAGATCCCCTATTTTAACCGCCGTGAAGTCACGCCCGTGATTCACATTTTTTAAATGGTAAGCATCTTCGTTCGCACCGACGATATAATTTTTAAGGCCCGCAACACCATAATCCATATAGACTGGAAATTTGAAATTCACGGGACCACAAGACCCTGGCCATGCGCCACTGACTTCTTTCACTTCTGCGTCTGTTAACATCAATGGTGGGTTTGTCATGCCAAGCATGTTTTTAACTTTGACTGGATTGACCTCGTCCGAACCACGCAAAAGTACTGCAAACGGCTTCAAAGATTTATCGTTTGGATCTGTGCCTTCGTTGGAACTAAAAAACAAAGTTTTAACCAGTTCTTTTTCTGGAATGTTCAGAGCCTTACTAAGACTGCCGATACTTTTTAGTCCTTTGGTTTCAAACTTTTCCATGGCCTTTTCAGCTTCATTGGATTTGTGGGGAACTGCATCGATGGCGGGACAAACTTCCACATTGGCCGCAAAGTCAGTCGTATCACTTACTAACAGTGCATCTTCGCCAGCATCCGCTAACAACTGAAATTCATGGGTCTGAGATCCACCGATATTACCTGCATCCGCTTGAACGATACGGTATTTCAAACCCAAGCGATCAAAAATTGCCTTATAGGCATTGTACATCACATCGTAAGATTTCAGAGCGCCTACTTGATTTGCATCGAAGCTGTAGGCGTCTTTCATTGAAAACTCACGACCACGCATCAAACCAAAGCGCGGACGGATTTCGTCACGGTACTTTGTTTGAATTTGATAAATATTTTTTGGCAAATCACGGTAGGATTTTAAATCATTGCGTACATAATCCGTCACTGCTTCTTCGTGGGTAGCCCCTAGGCAAAACCAATGGGCGTTACGATTTTGGAACTTCAAAAGCCCAGCACCCATTTCAGTCCAACGATTGGTCTCTTCCCACAATTCACGCGGGTGCACCATAGGCATCAAAATTTCTGTGCAGTCACGTTTGTCTAATTCATTGCGGATAATGGCCTCAAATTTACGAATCGCACGCAAACCTAAGTTACCGTACGTGTAGAGCCCCGGAGCGAGTTTTTTCATATACCCGCCACGAATCATTAATTTATGACTTGGAATTTCAGCATCTGCCGGAGCTTCTTTTAAAGTGCAGATATGGGACTTAGACCACTTCATGTGTTTTCCTTTTTAATATCCTCACGGGTCTCAATACCGTAAGACTTGATTTTACGATGTAGGTAACTGCGCTCAAGACCGATCACCTCGGCCGTTTTGCTGATGTTACCGTTATTCTCGGTGATTTTTTTCAATAGATATTCTTTTTCAAACTGTGCGCGGGCATCACGAAAGGTCGACATCAGATCTTCGGGGCCTTCGCCTGCACGTAGATCATCTTTTCCAACTAGCCCCGCAAAACGCAAGTCATGTACATCGACAAAATCACTCGGAGTTAAAATATAAATACGCTCGATAAAGTTTCTAAGCTCGCGCACATTGCCCG
>JANNCH010000286.1:0-4904 GCA_031386315.1 Pseudobdellovibrionaceae bacterium | reverse complement strand
CATCCACTAAACCCGTAGAACCGATGCTGCCAGAGCAGTGAGTTCCGTGACCAGGATTTTGTGCACCTGTGATATCCATTGGATCCGAGTCGTTATCTTTGAAATCGTAACCTGCGATCATGTTTTGCGATAAAGCTTGGTGTTTGTAATCCACACCCGTATCGATCACAGCGATAATAACATTTCTGTTACCTTTGTTAGCAGCACGCGACCAAGCTTTTTCAGCTTGTACCTTTGTGTTAGCCCACTGCTCTTTTAGAGTGGCAGCAGTATCTACGGGTGCGGTGAATGCATACATAGTTGCATTCGGCACAACGTATTCGACCCCTGGTTCAGCCAGAAGATTTGCTAAAGTTTTCACTTCGGCTTTTTTCCCAACATTCACAAGCACTAAACTTGCGGTCGGATTGTGTTCAAGGACTTGCAAAGATAGAGACTTCTGTGTCCCCATTTCGCTGATTGAGCTGAGAGCGCGAGAATTGTTAATTTTCACAAGGTATTCAGCAGCGAATCCTTGAGAACTTATCAATAACGCACTTACTAGTAGCATTGATTTCATATTTGTTCCCTCCGTGGTACGAAAATCATATGCCAGCTAATCAAGCAAATCCTAGCGGAATCTGCACAAATCTTAAATTCGATGTAAATTCGAGCAAAATCTATGACACGATTGATCGAAAATTGTATTGTTGCGTGTTCTCTACAAAAATAATTTCACATACTCACTTTGCAGCACTGCACACATCACTACCGGTAGGAGCATCCATTTGAATACGGCACAAGCAATCATCCTAGGCGTTATTGAAGGAATCACTGAGTTTTTACCAGTGTCATCCACCGGTCATATGATCATTGCGTCTTCATTTATGAAAATCCAAGAAGATGATTTCGTCAAAGGCTTCCAAGTGATCATTCAGTTCGCGGCGATTCTATCGGTTCTAGTTTTGTACTGGAAACGCTTCTTGCCGGACTGGAATTTCTATAAAAAGCTTATGCTCGCATTTCTGCCGACGGCCATTCTGGGATTTCTGTTAAAAAATGTTATTGATCAGCTTTTAGAAAGTGTCCTCATAGTAGCTTGGTCTTTGCTTATCGGCGGTATCATTCTTATTTGGTCTGATCATATATTTAAGCACTTACAGACAACGGGACGAAAAATTTCGAACTTGAATGCCCTCGACAGCGTTAAGTTAGGACTTTATCAAAGTATCGCCATGATCCCAGGGGTCTCACGCTCGGGCGCAACGATCATGGGTGGTTTACTACTTGGAATGAACAAAAAAGAGGCCACCGAGTTTTCATTCTTTCTTGCTGTCCCAACGATGGCTGCGGCAACCGCCTATAAATTTTTAAAAATCTACAAGCACCTCAACGCCGAACACATTCAGGCGCTCAGTATTGGATTCATCATATCGTTCTTCGTATCAATCGTTGCCATTAAATTTTTTATCGGTATTGTAGGACGCTACGGCTTCAAAGGCTTTGGCTATTACCGAGTGCTCGTTGGCATCGCCTTGCTGATTTTAATATACACAGGAAGACTTTAAATAATGGGAAACACCGAAAACTTCTTAACGGCCCAATCACAAATGGTTTCAACCGAAGTACAAAGCTGGATGCAGCAGGCATTTTTTTTAATGCCGACTTGGAAATGGCTTGTGCTAGCAATCGCTTTTTTCGGCGGACTATTTCTGCGCCCCTTTATTCAGTATATGATTCGAAAATTTAAAAAAGGTGCCCCCGGTAGTTGGGAACAAAAAAAGAATTTTGGTTATTATTTTTTACAACTGACTATAGAGCAGCCCCTTTCTTGGGTTGTTCTTTTTGTCATTTGGAATATGGCCATCGACTCTGTGGCTATTGATGGCAACGCCGTTAAATACCTTCACCATCTTATTAATGCACTCACAGGCTTTCACACTATCAAATTCCTCTATCTAGCCGTCGATGCCCTCGGTCGCGTATTGGTGGATATCGTTTCAAAAACAGAATCCACAGCCGACGATCAGTTAGCACCTTTTGCCACCAAAACACTTAAAGTTTTGGTGGTTGTGTTGGGCGCCTTGATGATTTTTCAAGGTTTCGGACTCAATGTTATGTCGTTGTTAGCCGGACTTGGGCTGGGTGGTTTAGCTTTAGCATTGGCGGCACAAGACACGGCGGCCAACGTTTTTGGTTCGATCACTATCCTCATGGATCAGCCGTTTAAGATAGGTGATTACGTAAAAGTCCAAGATGTCGAAGGACTCGTTGAAGAGATCGGTTTTCGCTCGACCCGAGTTAGAACATTTTATAACTCTGTCGTATCTATTCCAAATGCAACGGTGGCAAAAGAAAAAATTGATAATATGGGCGAGCGCCCCATGCGACGTATCCGCCATACTTTGGGCATTCATTACGATACTCCCACTAAAAAAATTGAAGAATTTTGCGATGGTCTGAGATACGCTATTTCTCAACACGATAAAGTCGATAAAGAGACTGTGATCGTTATCTTCAATGGCTGTGGAGATTCTGCTTTAAATATTTTAGTAAATTTCCATATTGTGGTTTTTGACAATGTTCAAGAGAATGAACTTCAACAGAAAATTTTATTAGAAGCTTTGGATTTAGCAAGAAAACTCAAAGTGGACTATGCCTACCCAACACGTACGGTCTATATGCAGACCGTGCAACCGCCACCTGCACTTATTTAGTTAAAAGTGGGAAGCCTGCAGACTCGAGCCAAGTTCGAAACTTGGCAGTGTTTTCGGGCTGATTGCCATCAATGATCTCGGCTCTGAATTTATCTTTCTTTTGATCTTCGACCATCACACACATTAACTCGATGGACTCAACCACTTTGATGACTACTGTGAAATAACCAGCCACCCATTCGGGCAAAGGCTCTTCAAAACAGATTCCGCCGCCTGAAATATCTCGAGTGTTTGTCGTGAATATATGCTCACCAACAATCACGTCACATGGAACTTTCGCGATGTAACGACTATGACGGCGACTCACAGAAGCTCTTTTCGATGACATCACAGGCCTGACTTCGGTGATTTCATCGGGCGCGTCTTCAAGCAAGTGCATTGGAATATCGGGCGGTGTTGGCCCCTTTGGTAAAAATTCAACATACAAAGCATCACAGGTCTCAGAGTTCAACATATGCCACTCGGACCACTGCTTGTTCCATACAACAACTACATTTTGCTCGGCAGAGCTTAGTGTCGCAACAACAGCACGAGCCTCTTCAAGGCTGAGGCCCTGAAGAGTCCACCCTTTGAGGGGGTTATGCAGTGTCCATGCTGTCGTTTTAAAAAAGTTCATGTAGACTAATTATTTTTTCTTTTTAACGGGTGTCGCTGCCGGAGCCACAGCCGCTTTCATGGCTTTCGCTTTTGGCTTGTTGCTAACAGCTTTCGGCGCCAGCACTGCACCAGGCACTACTCCCGCAGTTTCTGCCTTCATTTTTTCAGTCTCTAGCTTCAGCTGCTCAGTTTCCGCTTGGGCTTTCACGGTGTCGGCTCTAATTCGAGAATCTTCTACTTTGTGTTTAGCAGACTCTAACTGTCCCGCTAAGCTTTCTCTTTCAGACTTCGCTTTATCTGCCTCTTGTTGATAATGTGCCAGTTCAACTTCGGCTTTTGAAGCCTCTGCATCGCTCTCTGTGATCACTTTTTTGGCACGCGCCACTTCGAGCGAAGCGGCTGCTTGATCTTTTTTTAAAGCAGCACCCGTCGTATGCAATTCTTGACGAGCTTTTGCTAAACCTTGGCGGGACTTTTCTTCTTGCGAACGAGCTTCTAAAGCTTTTTTCTTTTCAGTTTCAACTGCATCACGCAATTGTTTAACTGCACCTTGAGCTTCTTTCATATCCGCTTCAGCTTTTTGCATTGCTACCAATGACTGCTCTTGAATCGCTTTCATTTTAGTGGCTTCGGCATCAAATTTTACTTTTTCGGCTTCTGCACGAGCGACTTCTTGATTCGCTTTCGCTTCACGTGATTTAGCTTCCGCAATATTTTTTTGTGCTAGCAATTTAGCTTTCGCCAATGCTTGCTCTGCCTTCTGAGTTTCAAGCTTCGCTTTTTCAGCATCACGAACGGCTGCTTGAGTTACGTTTTGTGCTTCTTGCGCTTCGCGCTCTGCTTTTTTAGATTGATCTAAAAACTCGGTCGCTTGCTTTTCAGCCTGACGTCTTTTTTCTTGAGCTTCGGTACGCAGCTGATTTGCTTTTGCTACACGCTCTTGAGAAGCTTTCGAACGCGCTTGAGACTCGAGCTGCGATTTTTCGGCAGATGCTTTTTGTTTTTCGTGTTCTGCTTGCTCTGATTTCATACGAGCCGCATCTCTTTCGCCTTCTGCTTGCTCTTTTTTAGAAGCGGCCTCTACTGAGCGCGCTTTTTCAATGACTGATTTTGATTCATCACGGGCTTTATCACGACGCTTTTTTTCTTCATCTGCACGCTTACGTGCCTCATTGGCTTCTGCTTTTGCGCCTTCGGCATCGGCTGTTGCTTCTTCTGCTTCGATCTGATGATCAGATTGAGCGTGAGCAAAGTTCGTGTGGTTGAGTGCAAATGCTCCGAAAAGCAAAGCTGCTAATATTTTGAAATGCATGATGTTTTCCTCCGGTTCACGTCAATAAAGAATACCAGATTCTATCGGAAGAAATAGCAAATCACGTTAGGACCACCTGACTTTGACAGCGATTCCGTATGAATCACTCTGAGTCGCAGATAAATTGCTGATTTTTATGGCAATATTCATTTAGAAATAGCCAGACCTTCGGTGGGTTTGTTCCATCTCGAGAAGAAGTGAATTAAGTTTTCCAACTTGAACAGTTGGGAAGGGTTTGTTGATTGACTTTGCTTCCGAAAGCAGCGGGCTTGGTGGCTGTAGCTGCTTTCTTTTTTTAC
>JANNCH010000281.1:0-2884 GCA_031386315.1 Pseudobdellovibrionaceae bacterium | reverse complement strand
TACCTCGGTGTGGGCCGATTACAGCGCCACGACCGGATAGCGAGAAATACCACGAGACCCCAATGGATCAGAATCAGATCAAGATGAACAAAATAAGTTGGGTCCCCAAACTGTTATTCGCCCTGAGCTACTAGAACTTTTAAAAGTTCCTGATTCATAGCCACTTGAAATGTTATCATTTAGTAGAGCCCTAGAGCTTTTAGACGAAGCACTTGAATGCTTAAAAGACTATAAACCAGAAAAACTTATTTTTGTCGAAGTTGAGATTGAAGGTGTTAAGAGCCTGCGTCCGCAAACTCCAGAGCACAATTCAACTCGTGGTCTCAAGGTGACTGCGATTCCAACATCCCAAAAATCCGTTCAGCTCGCCGATACAGTACAAAAAGAAGTAATGGCTTGGGCAAAAGAAATGTCTGAAAAATATGATCCCTTTGCTACTCGTATGACTCATATTTATGGAATTATTTTAGAAAAAGTTGAAGAGCATTTGGCGGCAAAGCAGGTTTTATCAAGCTCAAATCCGCACGTAGTATATGCGATCAGCATCAGCCTGCCTCAAATTAAAGAGGCTGTTTATTTTGAGCTTAATAATCGCATTTATAATGAGGAGCTTCTTAAGTATGGCTGAAAAAATATATTTCGAAGGAAAGAAATCACCATTCAATTACGAAACATTGGATTCCGCTGCGGGCGAGAAGCGATACGCAGAAGAATTGGACAATGATCCAAATGTAATTGCTTGGACTAAGGTTCACAAGATTGTAATTCCGTATAGAAATAAAAAAGGTATTCCCGCTAAATATTACCCCGATTTTTTGGTGCGGAAAAAAAATCAAGCCGAGCTGGAGCTTGTCGAGATCAAAGGAAGCCATCTTAAGGACGACCCTAATGTCGCTCTAAAGAAAAAAGCGGCTGAAGACTGGTGTCATCAACGAGGAATGAAATATATTTTAAAAGTGGCGTAGAGTTTAAGCCTTACAGACGGTTTGTAAGGTTCTACTTTTCTAATTTAGCAATATGGTCCAGCATAGCCTTAAACATCATTTTAAAACTTGAAGCCTCATGAACGGAAGCAACAGCACTGATCCAGCCTTTTTCAAGTCTTGTGGTATCAAGTTCTTTCAATACATTTAAAAAACTTAGTGGCACATCAGTTTTACGAAACGCAAAACATTTTTTAATGGCTTCGCTTAGAACTTTGCCGTCAGTTTTTGGCAAAAAAATCGCAAGATCATGAACGTCTTTTGATCTAGAGTTTTGATCACCGTGCGAAATCAAAGCATGAAGTTTTTCTGCACAAATAGTTTCAATCGGATAAACTGACCAACTGATTTCGTCACTGTCACCGAGTAGCGAAGGTGTTTGTTTTTTCTGTGGGCTAGGAGTAATTGGGTCGCCAATCCCCAAGTCAAAATGAACGATTTGTGCTTTTTTAAGATTTTTTAGAACTTCACCGATCCCAGCACGATAAACATGGCGGATTCCGCCGTACTCGCCTTGGGTCGCAAGATCCACTTGGCTTTCAAAGCGAAACCAAACGCCGTCATTCAAATCTAATTCTGCTTTTTCTTTCACAAGCTTTAAAGTGGATTCTATATTGGATTTTACCAGCAACGCATCAAGGTCTACGGTGTATCGTGGTGATTCATAAATCTTTAGCCCGACAAAACCGCCCTTGAAAACAAGATGCTGTGCGAGCGATTTATCTGCGACAAGTCTCGCAACCAATCGCTCAATCAAAAAAACAGTCACAAGGTTTTCATACCTCACGCCAAGCTTCGCCGATAATTTAGTCAGTTTTGATCTTATGGATTCGCCTTTTGATTTTGTTGTCATGATATTGCTCCAATGACAGCTTCGAAGTATTTAGTCAGGCTTGAATCCAGACCAAGGTCTTTAGCCATTTTTCCAATTTTATTGAGTGTCGTTAGTTTTTGTTGAATGGCTGTGCGAGCTGCCTTGATCGCTGTTCGTTCGCCGATCTTACTGGCAAGCTTAAAGCCCTCTGCAATAGCCCGCTCGATAGAGACTATGCGGAAGCCGTCGCCTTCGACGATGCCGTGTTTTAGAGGGGTTTTTGTGCGAATAAGGCGGTAATTCTTAGAGCTTCCCCGTTTGTCAGGCGGAACTATGACCCATGTCTGTTGGGGAACTTGATCGGCAAGATTATAGTAAAAAAGAGCAGATAGTCCGCCCACGGCAGATTCGGGTCCAAACTTCGTACAGGCGATTCTAAAATCAAGCTCCCTAGATTTACTAGCTTCGGGATGTAGATAAATCCCTCGCTCCATTCGAATGATCTTATCTTCTTTAACTAGTCGAGATAGTTCCTGCTGGCTGATACCAACTTCTTTCGCTTGTGCGATTGAAAATGGTCCCAGCTTCTTGAGTTTCGTTCTTTGTGCGATAGTCATAAGTTATTATCCGGTATAATTTGACATTTTTCAATAATAATGTCATTTTTCACCAATAAGAGTTTTGGACAAAAGGGACATTTCTTAAAGAAAATGTCCCTTTTCACCGCCAGCTAGCGGAAATAGGATTGATTTTAAATCATATTCTGAGACAATCATTGAAATATAGGGTGCGGTATATGGGCGGTTTTAAAACGTCAATAGTTTCAGGGCTTTAGTGGGCAGTTTCCGCCTCCACCATATGGGAACCGTTGTCAAATCCAAGAGGACATCCAACGGTTTTTCATAATCATATCCGATAGTTCTATCCTTCAATTTAAGGTTGGATAGGACTGATTTTATTAATTTTATTTTATCTAGGTCGTTTCCATCTAACTGCATGTAATCATATGCTTTTTGAAAAAGTTGGATGATGTTACATCCACGTTGGAAAGTCGTTAGATCAGCTTCTTGATATGCCTGTATCTCCG
>JANNCH010000214.1:0-2703 GCA_031386315.1 Pseudobdellovibrionaceae bacterium | reverse complement strand
TGGAGATGCACTTTACGGTTCACCCATTACATACGGAAAAGACAAAATCGCTTTGCGAGCCTATAAAATGGACTTATCGAAAGCTCCCCAATCAAACGAACTTGGGTTGCCATCTGAACTGAGCTTGCCAGCTACTTAGCTTATTGCAGTCCCTGTCACTTGACATATGTCGCCTATGCCAGAATAAAATTTAGACAGTGTATCGATAAAGCCTTTGACCCAAATTTCTATGCCATTCAAGTTTTTCCTTAGATCTTACTTTGTGAAAAACCAATGCTCGGAAAGTTAATGAGTAGAGCCAGTGAAGTTTTGAAAATCAAAGTCATGTGCTTCCTTTGGTCTGGTGTCTGTGGAAGTCTATATTGATATTTTCTAAATTTTTGAGTTTTTTGAATTAGAAGACAGACAAAGGTACTTTGCTTGTTATTTTTAGCAAAGCCAAAGTATGGCATTATAAAAATTGTGTTTTAAAAAATACGATTATTTTATAAAAAACCCATAACAAAGGAGGGCATATGATTGTTTCTAATAATTTTTCTCTCGCGCCTTCCTTTGCCTCTGTAATTTAAGATCCATACCTAAAAAATATCGTTCATTTAGTACAGTACAAAAAAGCATTTGAAGGCTTCTTATTTATTAATTTAAATTTGGAGTTTCCACTTGTGGACCAATCCCAAGGAAGCTCCACTATGGAGTTTTTGCATGATTTTTCCTGAAAAGGATTTTTTGTCCCTGTTTGGTTGGGACGATGTTTATTTAACCAAAGAACAATATTTGCTCGAGGATTTTCTACCTGCTCGAGTGATCGGCGAAGAAAGAAATCTTTATCGCTTACAGTTAGGTTTAGAAAAAACAAAGCTCGCGGTTCAGTCAGGTCGCATGCGCCATGAATCTTTCGATCGTCTGGATTTGCCAGCGGTGTGTGAATTAGAATTGCAAAACCCAGCAGTTCCAATTTGTGCCATATCGTCTTTACAAGAAACTTCGCTGCAAGTTCTGCAGACTTATTTGTAGCGAGGTAAAACAGTAGTGGTCGTGGGCTCTTCAGGTGTGGGTAAATCCAAACTGATCAACAATTTAATTGGTCATGAAATGCTCAAGACCCAGGCGATACGCGAAGAGGATGCTCGCGGTCGCCATACCACCACATCACGCTATCTATTTCAGACACATTTCGGCGGGTTAATCATTGATGCTCCTGGTATGCGTGAAATCCAAATGCTTAATCACGAGCAGGGTTTGCAAAAACAATTCGAAGACATTGAGTCCTTAGTTATGGGCTGTCGCTTTTCAGACTGTCAGCATTTGACCGAGCCAGGTTGTAAAGTTCTCGAAGTTTAGTGTCTGGGGATTTATCGCAAGGTCGTTGGAATAGCTATCTCAAGCTTTTGAAAGAGATCCACCACATGAAGCGTAAGCTGCCGCGAGAAACAGTTTATAAATTCTTAAAGTAGAAATGAAAAGGCATTGGCCAGGGGCAAAGCCAGCCAGAATTTAATTCTTTTGCTTAAAGGCGACTTGTTGCGGACGTAGCTACCATTTGCCATGCCGCTCTTATCTAACGGGATTGCGTCTTGCATTCGTGATTGAATATCATTGCGCACTGCTTTGGCCAGTGCTGGATTGTTACGGCAAATCAAAGCCATTTCGGCGTTGATATTTGCAGAACGTGGGTCAAAGTTAAAAGTCCCAACAATCGTCGTTTCGCCATCAATCACCGCGCGTTTAGAGTGTGTTCCCCATCGCGCATCACTGATGCTATCGAAGACAGGGTATTTTTTTGGATTGCGTGACCCATTGTGCATCCACACGTTCATTCCCGAAGCTGTCCATAAAGGGATTCGGGTATCAAAAGCTGATTGCGTTAAAAAATTATCAGTTGAAAAAAGACTGTTGGTGAGAACATTGACGCTGACACCTCTGTTGAGCAATGAATACATCATCGGAAATGACTTTTCTTGCGTCACAAAGTAAGGTGACTCCACGTATATTTCTTTTTTAGTTCCATAAATTAATTTTTGAAGTTGTGTTGTCAATACGCGAGTTTGTGGCCCAATGCCTGGCGTATCCGCCGCAAATATGGTGTCATTACATATTGTCGTAAACTCTTTGGCTAATAAACGTCGACCGTGTGTATTCACATTTTTTAAAGTTTCACGATCAGTTTCTGTGGGCGTGATAAAATTCACTGCTTGCTCAATTTTTTTACGATATGCATTGAGAGCAGCCTTGTATTTGCCATGTCCTGTATGGTATTTCCCCATATCTGGATATTGTGATCGTCGGGGCTCTACCAAATCTGTTGGGACTTCTGAAAAATTTGAATTCCAGAATTCTAAAAAGCTAGCTTTCATACCCTTAGCGATGCTTCCTTTAATGTGTAGATCCGTATCCATAAAATTATACTCTGGACTCATATCAAAATATTCATCGGCAATATTACGTCCGCCCGTGATGCCTTCCATATCGTCAATGATCAACGACTTTCTATGGCTGCGAAATTGAACTTTTATGAAACGAATCAGTGCTGTTGAATTGTAATATTTTACTTCAATGCCTGCCATCTTCATAGCCATGGCATATTCACTCGTCAGCGTATAAGAAGGAAATGTATCCACTAACAGCCTTACTTTAACCCCTTCACGCACTTTTTTAATCAAGGCATGGGTGATTAAGCGGCTTGAAGAATCGACATCATAAATA
>JANNCH010000208.1:0-2557 GCA_031386315.1 Pseudobdellovibrionaceae bacterium | reverse complement strand
AGAGTATTTCGATCTATGGAAAGAAACCCGCAAGTGGTCCATCGAACTCATGAAAAGTGTGTATAAGTGGGCTAACGTAGAGTTTGACGAATGGTATTTTGAATCTGAAATGGATGGGCCATCGGCTGCCTGGGTGAAAGAGCTTTATGCCCAAGGGAAGTTAGAAAAATCCGAAGGTGCCATTGGCAAAGATCTTGAGTCTGAAAAACTTGGATTTTGTATGTTGTTGAAAACCGACGGTACCGGTTTGTACGCAACAAAAGATCTTTTGTTGGCGAAGCATAAATTCGAAGATGTTCATATTGAAAAATCTGTTTACATTGTGGATATGCGCCAGGCCTTACACTTTAAACAAGTGTTTAGAGTTTTAGAACAACTGGGTTTTGAGCAAGCGAAAAACTGTTTTCATTTGCAGTACAATTATGTCGAATTACCTGACGGTGCCATGAGTTCACGAAAGGGTAATATAGTACCTTTAACGGATCTTGTGAACAAAATGGAAGAGCACGTAAAGGTCACCTACCTTTCACGTTACGAAGGCGAGTGGACTGCTGATGATATTCGCTTGGTTGCAGCTCAGGTTGCAAAAGGGGCTATTTTTTACGGTATGCTAAGAATGGACACGAATAAAAAAATCGTTTTCGACATGAATGAGTGGTTAAAGCTAGACGGGGAATCAGGCCCCTTCATCCAGTATTCACACGCACGAATTTCTAGTTTAGGTCGAAAATTTCCAAGAAGTTCAACGGTTTTGGCAAATTGGGACCTACTAGTGCATCCGAGTGAAAAGTCCTTGATGCAATCTTTGTCTGGATTCAACACCGCGCTAGCCTATGCAGCTGAAAATTTTAAACCGGCGGCGGTCTGTGTTTATCTATACGAACTCGCTAAAAAGTTTAATGTGTTTTATCATGAATGCCCTATTGGCACTGAAAAAAATGAAGCGTTACGTGAAGCTCGACTGTCTCTAAGTGAGTCAGTTCGAAAAACTTTGAAAGTCGGCATGTCGTTGATCGGAATGCCGGCTCCGGATAAAATGTAAAGTTAGCATATTGCCGGGTTAGTCAGCAGGACCATGGTCGGAAGTGGGCCTCAATTTTTTGAGGTTTCCCCTCTTAAAAGCTCATATTTTTGCGCAATTATTCCGATAGATTGACTATGAAAAGTCAAAATTCGGTCTTCATAGTTTTTTGTTTGTGTTTGACCCTAGGACTGGTCACGGCATTTTCGGTCTTCTCTCGCTATTTTGGAAGCGGGCAGAACCAAGAAATTCGCCTGACACAACTTCAAAAACAAATAGACAAAGAAAATTTTGAAAAAGAATTGCTTGCCTACCAGCTGAAAGATATTCAGCAAAGTGTGGCTTCGGCCTTACCTTCGAACAAAAAGCTACAAGCTCAAACGGATCTTAAAAACTTTGCATCTGCTTTGCGCAAACCTGCCAGTGAGTCTGAGCTCGATATGTCGGGTGCAATGTTTGAAAGAGCTAAAACTTACTTTACGGATAAAGAGTTCGATAAAGCTATCAGTGAATTTCGTAAGCTCACCGAGCAGTATCCATTTTCTCAACACAATGTTGAGAGTCGTTTTTTTATGGCCGAGTGCTATTTCGTAAAAAAAGATTATAAAAGTTCATTGAGCCTCATTGATGAAATGGTCAGCCTGTATCCAGACAATGAGCTCACTGGATTTATTCTGCTGCGTATGGGGCAGATTAGTGAAATCAACAATCAGTACGAAGAGGCTTCTGAAGTCTATCGCACAGTTCAAAAAAACTTCAAAAATGACAAATTAAAAGCACAGGCCAAACAGCTAGCTAAGAATTTGGAATATTAATGAAACCTTGGCTGAAGCTTTTTCTTTTTCTGTTAGCCTTCCAGCTTGAAGTCCGAGTGAAGGCTTCTGATGCAATCATCGAAAGTCCCGAGCATTGCATAGTTGGTGCTGAGACTTGCGCGATTAAAATCCTAGATTCAGTCTTTCATTTCGACAAAGAAAAAGCAAAATTTCATGCAACAGAAAAATCAGTTATTGAACGCAAAAATTCTAAAGAATGGCAGCTTATCTCTGGTCAGTTGTGGGTTGAGTCCGCACCAGGAGTTGTTTTTGGGACTATCTTTGGGTCTGCAAAATCAACCCACGGTGAATATTGGATTGCGACTGAAAACGATAAAATATATTTCCGTAACATAAGTGCTGATCTCGAAGTGACTTTGCGTGACGGTAAGTCAGTGCAAGCGCCTGCAGGTTTTCAGTTTTGGATTTCTGGATTGGATTCAAACGCAAAATCCGAATACGGCATGATCGAGCCAGTGGATATGAAAAAACTTTTACCGATTTGGAATAGTATTTTTGTCGGTAAAAAAACTGATTTCACGACTAAAATAAAAAATCTGCGATCAGATTGGGGAAACCTTGTCGAGGTCAGTAGCGAAATTTATCGTGAACAAACATTGCGTAAAATTGCTTCAATCAAAGAACAAAAAAAGAACTCGGCAGACAAGGCTCGAAAAATTCAGCAGGACAAAGAGCGTTTGCGCGAAGCCTATCGTGCCCG
>JANNCH010000200.1:0-11184 GCA_031386315.1 Pseudobdellovibrionaceae bacterium | reverse complement strand
ATTACATCCAAATCAAGAACCAGACCGACTCTCCTGGTGCGACAATCGGCTCTGGTGTAACCGTGGTCAACATCCCGGAGATTCCAGTTTCCACGATTGGCGCATACGGTCATGGCCGCTGCTGGGTCGCGTTGCCGGACGGAAAAACATTCGTGGCGGGAGACATCACGGGGTCGTCCAGCGGTTCGTTCGATGCTCTTTACACCGACGCCGTGCTGAAGGTCAGCCAAAACCGGTGGCTGGCTGGCGGCGGCACGTTCACGATACCCGGCGCGGGCGACAGCATCACGGCGATGAAGTTCATTTCCGCTTTGGACGCTTCGCTTGGGCAGGGGCCATTGCAGGTGTTCACCAACAACCGGGTTTTCTCCTGCAACGTCACCACCGACATCGCGGAGTGGGCGAGTCTGACCAGCCCGATTCTCACCGAATCGCTCATCGGCTCTGGCGCGGCTGGCGACCGCTGCGTGGTTCAGGAAAACAGCGACATCATCTTCCGGGCGACCGACGGCGGCTTCCGTTCCCTGCTGATTGCGCGATTGGATTACAACAAGTGGGGCAACACGCCCATCAGCGGTGAAATCCTGCGCTGCATCGTCGGCGATAACCCGGAGCTTTACGGCGACAGTTCGTGCGTGTCGTTTGACAACCGATACTTGGCGGCGATTCAGGCAAAATCGGCGGCACGCGGCATCTACAAGAACAAGCTCGTTGTTTTGAATTTCGATCCGCTGTCCAACCTTCAAGAAAAGAAGCCGACAATCTGGGAAGGCGAATGGAACGGATTGAACGTGCTGGATTTCGTCACCGGCTTCTTCAACGGAGTGCAACGCTGCTTTGCGGTGTGCTTGGACTCCGGCTTGGGCAACATCGAACTGGTGGAAATCACGCGAGAAGGCGAGTTATCGCGGGACAACGACGCAACCGGCATCTCGATGGTCATTGAAAGCCCGGTGTTGTTTGACGAAAGCAATTCAGTTGGACGGTCATACAAGCGGCTGGCGGATGGAGAGCTTTCGATTGACGGAATCGAGAACGATGTCAAAGTTTCGGTGTATTACCGGTTTGACCAGTCGAAAAAGTGGATTCTGTGGCACAGCGGCACCATTCGGGCGGCGGTTTCGGAGAACGGGTTCAGGCCGAGGATTGGCTTGGGTATGCCTGCGCCGACCGGGGCGGACGAAATCAACAACCGACCGAACCGGGAAGGGTATTCCTGCCAAGTGAAGCTGGAGTTCAGCGAGAAGTGCCGACTGATTTCCGCACGGTTCATGGCCTTCGAGGTTGACGAGCCGGAATTTGCAAAACCGTTGAACGCATGAAAACCATCACACTACCAGCCGATGCCAGTAACGAGGCTCTGACAATTCCAGCTTCGCAAATCAGCAGCTTTTACGCTGCGGCTGGTGGCTTGGTGAAACTGGTTTCCGGCCCCACGACCTACACCTACACCACAGCGCAGGCATCCGATGAAGTCGCCGCGAAAATGGTTCGGCAGATTGCGTTTGCCATTGGCTCCACTGGAGACGGCAATTTTCAGATCGTGGACACTTCGGATGCGCCATCAAACGCGGCATCGTCGAACACTGGACTTGGAATCATCACAGTGTCATGGGACGCGGTGGGCGCGAATTACCAGTATAGCTTACTCCGCTCTTTGGTGTCAGGTTCAGGCTACGTCGAGGTCTATTCTGGCGGCGGAACTTCCGTGGATGACGCCGCGCCTGTGGGTGGGCCGTATTACTACGTCGTGGTCGCGTCGAACACGGCTGGAGAAAGCCCGTATTCAACCGAGGTGTCGGCAGTTTCAAATACCAGCCCGGCGATAGTTTCAGCGTCACCCACAAACATCTCTTACGGCGGCGGAACAGTGGTGACAATCATCGGGTTTGGGTTTCAGGCACCAATGGACGCCGGAGCGGTGGTTCAAATTGACCCGGACGGCACCGGCTCTGGGTATCAAAATTGCGCTGTGAATTATTATTCCGATACCGTCATCCAAATCGTCACAGTCCCAACCATCGCGCTGAACGTCAACCTCCGGCTATTCCTCGACCCCAACGAGCTTGCGTTAGCACAGGACATTCTGACATCTGTTTGAAATATGATTACTCTAGGCCAACTCAAAAAGACCTCCATCACCAGCATCGCCGGTTGCGCCCCGGAGAGCGCGGAGTTCGTTCAATACCTGAACGACGCGGTGCGGCAACTCATCAACACCGGCGACTGGTGGGCGACGGTGCAGACGATGGTGGGCTGCGTCTATGACGACCGCATCGTGTGGCCGTGCGCGATTGATTCCGTGCTGTCCGTCGGCGTGAACAAAGAGCCGGTGGCAATTCAGAATTTCTGGTATCAGTTCGTCCCGACCGCGACCCATTGCCCGACTGTCCCGGTGCTGGAGTTTGACGGCACGACTCCGGTATTCAGGTTGTCCACCGAAAGCAACGGCATCCTGCTGTTCAAGGCCAGCAACCTCGCCGACATCGGCAAGACTGTGACGGTCTATTACAACGACGAGAACAACAGCCCAAACCTCGCCGTCCTGACGCTGACCGATGCTGGCGTCCATTCGCCCGCCATGAGTTCGCTGACAGCCATCGTGAAGGACATCACAGTTGGCAACGTGTCGGCGTATTGGTTTCTGCCCGGTTCAGGCATTGTTAATCTGGCGGGCATCTATCGTCCGAACACAACCTCCGCCGAGTTCCTTTACAGCCTGTTGCGCGGCGGAGTGCTGCCGGACAGCACGCATCCACAGCAAATCAAAGCCATCGTGAAGCGCGGCTACGAGCCGATGGTGTTGGACACGGACATTTGCCTGATTGATAACGAGGACGCCTTGCGCGACATGGTGCAGGCCATCAAACGGCGCGAGGCCGGCGCGATGGACGACTCCGGCGCGTTCGAGTTGAACGCCATCCGCCGGTTGAACCATCAGCTTCGCAATCGATTTCCGAACCAGCAAACCGTAATCTCGCTCAACGCGACCATGACCGACCGCCAACTCGTCAACCCCAACTGATTATGAACCTCTCACCCACATCCTACTCATCCACCTACGGCGGCATCCCGACACTGCCGACATCCGGCGATCTGACGCAGCTTTTGAAGTCCGGGATGAACACGGCATTGCCTGGGTTCGATTCGCTGACCAACAAGGCGACCAGGAACACCGGCCAGATGCTTTCCGGCAAGCTGCCAAGCGACGTTCAGCGTCAAATGCAGGACGTTGGCGCGGCTTGGGGTGTGAACATGGGTTCGCCGGGCAGTCCGTTGCAAGGCTCGCACAACTTGCAGTTGGCCGGGAAAACTTCGCTCGGAGTCCAGCAGCAGGGGCAACAGGACTTGCTCCAGATGTTGCAAGGCTACTCCGGGACGCTGACCCCGAACGCGCAGCAAGTGGGCGACCTCACCACGTCACAGGCGCAATACAACGCCGCGCCGAACCCACAGCACGCCGCCGAAGCCATGATGAACTTCCTCCGGGAGCAGTCGGACAAGGCGAGCAAATCGAACCTCGACGCGATTGCGCTGACGAACCAGCGGTTCAGCCAGTTGAACCAACCGCAAAATCCGAACCCGGCATCGGGCGGGCCGCGCTCGTGGTCAATGTCGCCGGGCGTGAGCGACCCGTTTGGAATTGGTTCACGATCAAACTCTGCCCAGAATGTCGCCAATTATTACATGAATGGAAGGCATTGGTAAAAACAAGGGGAGAACAAAATTATGGCATACCAAAATTTACCGTGGCTTTCGGTTCAACCATCCGACTTCGCCGACTCGTTTGCCAAAGGCATCGGGTTTCGGTTGCAACGAGAGAACCGCGAGCAGGAAACCGCCCTGCAACTCGCGCAGATGGCTCAACAGCGCGACCTCGAAAGGCAGCGCATGGCCGCAGCGGAGGCTGACCGCGCTGACAAAATGTTCGCCAACAACAATAGTCTGGCGTTGGAGCAACAGCAGATGCAGATGCAAAACGGGGCAACGCAGGCGGCGCTAGCTCAACGGGCGCGGGAATCAGCCGCCGACCAGCAATTCAACTTTGGCAAGCTGGCGTTGGAACAAAACAGCAAGCAATCGTTGCTGGAACAAGCGCGTGAAAAGATGGGACTGGATGCTGAAAGATTAGACGCGCAGTTCAGCAATCGAGACGCGGAGTTTGGCTTGAAAACAGCAGCGCAACAACTCGCGCAGGAACGACAGGATCAGTTGAGAACTTTTCAGACAGGCTCACTGGAAAACAGCCGAGAAACGCTTTTGCAGCGGGGCAATAAGTTGTCGCTGATTGATCAGGGAAAAGTCAATGTAGCCACCAAGCAATACGAGGACGCTCTGCAAAGCAAAAACCCCGAAGAAATAAAGCTCGCCGAGGAAAGGTTGATGAAACTTGAGCCGAAGCAACCCACGGAAACCACCGCTCCCAGCTTTGGCTCTGCCCCCGCGCCATTGCAACCCAACGACCCATTCAAGGCGATTGACGCCGAGGTGTCAGCGACGATGGCGCAGCATCCGAATATGTCACTCGCCGAGACGTTGGACTTGACTAGGAAAGCCAGCCAGCAGAAGCAGGCTTTGCTTGACGCGCAACGTGAAGGTGGTGTAAAAGATTCACCTGTGACAGCGACAGCATCAAAAGTCAATATTGCAAATCAGCTTTCAAGACTACACCCTGAATGGTCGAGGGAAAAAATAATCGGAATTGCCAACTCCCGCTGATATGCCAATCACCTTCACCGAGGAAGATTTCGCGCCGAAAACATTTTCAGAGGAAGATTTTTCGCCAATCTCAAAATATCAACCTCGCCTGACGCCAGACAGCCCCGAATCGCTCGCCGCAAGCAATGCGGTTGCGCTTGAATCAGCCGACGAATCACTCCGCAAACAATCCGGCCTGTCCAAAGAAGAATGGTTGAAGTTGAAGGACAAGAAAGCAGCCGCCGAACGCGGGACTCCTTTGGAGCAAGCAAAAGGCATGGCGTCTGGCGCCGTGGAAGGCTTGATGAAGCCGCTTGGCATTGCTGGCAGGGTGCTGAACGCCGCCGCACAAGACATTGCTGCGGCTCCGGCTGCGTTGGCTTACAACGACGAGAGTGTAATGGGGAATCTGAAAACCCTGCTTACTCCGGGTAGAGCCAGCGATGAGAACGCGCCATTGCTGCCATACGAGGAGAATCTAAAGCAGCTTTCACCGACGAATCCGTATCTCGCCTCTGCTGGAAAGACGGCTGCTGGAATGGTGGAAAGTTTGCCAATGATGGCGGCGGGTATGCCGGAAGGTGCCGCTGGAAAAGCTGTCACCGCAAAGTTTCTCTACGACATGACCAAGGGTGGGAGCGAGGCCGCCGGCAATCTGTATGCCGAACTGCAAAAGCCGAAAGCAGACCGGGACATGGATTTGATTACGTCCAACGTGGCGGAGCTTGTCACCGCAGGAGTTTTCATCCCCGGCATGGCGATTCACGGAGCGCAGACGAAGAAGGGTAACGCGATTCGAGCAATTGCGAGACAGTTGAAGGAGGATGTCCACGTTGACCCGACTGATTACCCTTCGATTCAGCGGCTCGATCCGAACCAGACCGGCGTTGACGTTCAAAATCCAGCCGGAGTGACGGCAGGCGATATTCCGGTTCGCCTTCCATATTCAAACGTGCCAGAGAAACAATGGCCTCCCGGAGTTGCTCCAAGCGGAGACATTCAGCTTGAGCAGCCCGCCGCCGTTGCCGCCAACAAGAAGGCGAGCGACGACATGGCGGAACAGATTCGGAAGGAGATGGAGGCGAAACCTCCAGTCGCACCCGCCCCCGCAGGCGAGTTGCAGGTGGTGGCTCCAGACGTGTTTGACGGCGTTGCTCAAGGAGACATGGTTACGGTTTCGTGGACTGACGACAACGGAACACACGGAAGCCCAAAGCGTGTCAGGTCAATTTCCAACAAGGGAATAACGCTTTCAGACGGAAGCTCAATGCTGAAGTCTGATTTTGATTCCGGCCATTTCAAATTAACGAAATCGTCAGCAGGCACACCCCAACCCCTTCCTCCAACCAAAAATGTCCCGTCGCCGGAGCTTAATCCGGTGGCGGGACAATCTTCCGTTTCAGATCAAATCAACAAGCGGAAATGGTGGCACGTTAAGCCAAAAGACACCGGCTCGTATTTGCAGCGCGGCAAATTCTTGGCCTCAAGCGAAAAAGACGCTGAATTTTACAGTCCGTTCGGTGGCGCACCGGTCGGCGAATCAGCAAGCGTGAGCAATCCGCTTGTGGGCGACGAGGCGCACATCGAAACAACGCTTCTTGGTGAACGTCAGAGCGACAAATTGCCAGAGCCAGAATCCTCGGAGTTTTACAAGGCTCGGACGGCGTTAGATCGCAAACTTGCGATAGCTGCGGCGAACGCCGGGTTTGATTCCATCGCGCTGCTTTCTCCAAAAGGATTTCAGCAATTCAAGGAAACCGGAAAAGTTCCGAAGTCGGTCGAGTTGAATACGCTTTCAGATTTGAACCGTGAGGCCGCGCCAACTCCCGTCAAGACGGAAGCTGTCAAGAAGTCGGTTTCAAAGACTGGCCTGAACGACTCTGACGGCGATCTGTTCTCGGTGGTGGAAGGCTACGGCAAGCTCCCGGCGTTCATCCCGGATGGAATCTACAAAGCGCAGTTCTTGAAGCTCCAGAAAAAGTGGGCGAACGGCAAAGGCATCCTGACCAGCAACGAGAAGGCGCAACTCGCAAAATTGCGGAAAATTTTCCCACCCAATTACGAGGATGTTTTTGGTGTTGGCGGCGAGAAGATGCGGAAAGCCTACGACTTGGCGAAGAAAGCTGGCATCGCGCACGAAATATTTAGGAATCCCATCAAACGAGTAACTGAAGGAGCGTTGGATAATCACTTGGGCTTTTTGAAAAATGCCAAAGGCAAAGATTTCTCTCCAGACGACATTTGGAACATGGTCGAAGGCGCAGCTTTGCGCCGGCTGAAAGGCGAAAGCCCGGAAATCAAAGAACCCACGTCGCCGGAAGAAATTGCAGCCGCCGAAAAGGAATACCAAGCCAAAGATTTTGAACTGGCGGCATCTGAAAGCGGCAACGGCATAATCGAGCAGAAAGCGAAGGAGCTTGATGTTGATGACGAGTTTCAGGTTGATGGCGAATGGCTTCGCGTCACGTCAAAAGACGCCAAGACCGGGGATTTAATCGTCGAAGATGGCAGGCGGTTTGGGGTGCAAAAAGTTGACGGGAAAGAAACGCTGTATGTCGAAAAACTGCATCAGCCGGAAGAAGCCCCGAAGCCAGTCCCCACTCCGACCCCCACTCTAAAGCGTGGCGAGAACCAGGGCGACTTCATCGGTGGCGACGTGTTCAATCTCGCAGGCGAGCAGGGCGTGGACGCAGACCGCATTGCGAAGGAGAAAGCCGACAAAGAAGCGAAGGCGAAAGCCAACGAGGAGCTTCACAAGAAGAATCAGTTGGAGTTGGGAGCGAAGGAGGAGGTTGCGCCAGCCAAGCCAACCCTAATCGAATACGCCAAGTCGAAACTGCCAAATGCGACGGCGGACAAAATCACAAGCGAGTCACAGGTCGAATCGTTCCGTTCGCAATACGAAAAAGATTATCCGAGCCAAAAGCCCGAACCCGCGCCAGCGAAAGCTGAAGCTCCCGCCGAATTGAAGCCCGGCCAACTCACACCGGAACTTGCTGGTCGGCTGTTGAAGTTGTCGCATGAAGCGCAGACGGACGCCTTCGGCCCGCGCAACGAAGATTTGCGCGTGGAAATTCTCACAGCGTTGAACGGCAAGCGGCCAGCCAAGTCTTCCGCTGGAGCAAAAGCCACGCAACAAGCCATTGCCAAGTCGTTCGGAATTGATGTGACCAAATTGGCAGGCGTGGAAATCGAGAACGCTATCCGTGAGAAATTGACGGAATTGCGAGATGGAAAACCTCCAGACGGCGACATCAACTCCGGCAATCTTGGTAAATCGGGCATGGGCGGCGCGAAGCCGAGCGAGTTTGAGCGCGGCAGCGGAAGTCCTACCGCGATGAAATACAGGCTGATTAACCAAGAGCGTCAAAAGCGTGGACTGGAGCCGTTGGTGAAGCCGGAGTCGGTTTCGGATCAAGCTTTGATGGACAGGGCAATGGCGGAAATGGACAACAACGCCTCTGCCGCCGACGACTTGGTTGCCGACATCATCAAAAAGCCAACCACCATCGAGCCGTGGCAGAGAATGTTGCTATTGCTGCGGAAGATTGACCTGCGCGAAGCCTACAACCGCTCTGCCCGCGAAGCCGCGCAAGCCTACGATGATTCATCAGCGTATCCTGACCGCAAGGCTGATATGCTTCGACACAACATGGAAACAGCGCGTATCAGCAAGCAGCTTTCCGACTTGGAGAAAGCCTCCCGCCTGTCCGGTTCTGAAACTGGCCGCGCCCTTCGCGCCTTACGCATCATGGCGAATGAGGACTATTCGTTAGCAGGGTTGGAAACTGGATTGCGAGCCTCAAACAACGGAAAGCCAATCACTGATGCGGCGAGGTCGAAGTTGAAGCAGATGGCGGACGAATACGAGAAAGCAAACACAGAGTTGAAGGCTGCGCTGGATTCGAGTCGTGCGAGTGAGTTGCAAGCCATTGCGGAACTGGATCGGATGGTCAAAGAAAACAAACCAGTCGAGCCGCACGTTCGCCTGATTGCCGACAAGGTGAAGGGCTATTTCGATCAACGCGCAGAGGCGGCGTTGAAACGGTTGAAAGGTAAAACCTTCACGTTAAGCCCGGAGGTGTTGGCTGACTTGGCAGACTTGGGAGTTTCCAAGATTCTGTCAGGCGGCATCAAGGCTGGTGAAATGTCAGCGGAATGGGCGAGTGAAATGGTGGCGGCAACGCATGAGTCAATCGCGCCGCATCTGAAACGTATCTGGGCATTGGCGCAAAAGTCGCTCGACGCAAAGGTGCAGCAGATGGCTGGTGGAAATTCGGAGAAGGTGAAGCGAGCGGCAAGAGCATCGTCGCCAGATCAGAAGATTTCCGCCACCAAGAAGGTAATCCAAGAGCGCATTGAAGGCGGAAAGAAAGACTCCGCGACTCCGATGGTTCAAAAGCTGGCGCGATTGCTTATCGAATCTGGCGTGACCGACCGCGAGCAGTTGATAACTGCGGTTCACGATTTCCTGAAAGAGATTGACCCGGAATTTACGCGTCGTGAGACGATGGATGCAATCTCCGGGTATGGCGACTTCAGGATGTTGTCCAAAGATGAAATTTCCACCAAGCTGCGTGGTTTGAAGGGTGAAATGCAGCAACTCGCCAAGATTGACGACATGGCAGCGGGTGTCCCGCCAAGCAAGACTGGCATTGAGCGAAGGACGCCGACTGAAGAAGAACGGCGACTCATAAAGCTGGTCAACGAGGCCAAGATTAAATTTCAAGTTCCAATCACCGACCCGGCGAGGCAGTTGAAGTCGGCTTTGGACACGCGCAAGACGCAACTGGAAAACCGAATAAAGGATTTGGAAGAAAGAATCGCCAATGGCGACTTTGCAAAAAAGCAACGGCGCGAACTGAAGGTTGACCGTCGCGTGATGGAGTTGACCGCCAAACGGGAAGAAGTGGTGAAGAAATTCAACACCCTGAAGCGGGAGTATGAAATGGCAAATCGCTCCACCAAAGAAAAGATTTTCGACTTTGCTTCCAACGCTCGCCGGTTTTTGGTTCTGTCCGGCGTTCATGTTCTTGGAAAGCTCGCCGCATATTCAGCCACAAAAGTTCCAACGATGGCGGCAACGGAAATTATAGGTGGCGGGTTGTCAAAGATGCCATACCTGAAGCAGATTGCGGCCAAAGCTCCAAGTGAGGGCGGGCTTAGCCTTCGCGCCATGTCTCATTCTTTGGCGCAAGGGATGACTCAAGGATTTGTGGACGCCTACAAGACGATGATGGTTGGACATTCCGACATCAAATCAGCTTTCTCAAGGCGTTCCGAGTCCGAGCGGGCGTGGTTTAACTTTTTCCAGTCCATCCATGAAGTAATCAAGTCGCCATTGCGCCGCACCGCGTTTGAGTTGTCGTTGGCGAAGCGAATTGAACACGCAGCCAAAAACGGCGTGGACACCACCGATCCACTGATTCAGATGGCACTGGCAAAAGAAGCCTTCATGGATTCCGACCGGGCATTGCTTTTGGAGAACACGCGGTTGGCCAGCAGCATCCGTGGCATGATGAAGCAATGGGAGCAGCCGGATAAGAACACTGGTGAGGTTTCGCTTCACGGAAAGCTGGCAGCAACCGTTGGACGGTTGGAGCTTCCAATCCTGTCCGTTCCAATCAACTACGCCAATCAGACTTTGATTTCCGCTTTCGGACTGGTAAGCGGAACGGTAAAGGCTCGCGCTGCATTTCGGCGCGGCATTGAAACCCTGAAGCCGGAGGAAGCTGACGCAATCATGCGGCACTTGAAATACGGCACCATTGGCGGGGCGATGTTGCTGTATGGATTTTATGACGGATGGAATCACGCCGACGATGAAGAAAAGGCGACGTTTGGAGGTTACTATCAGCCTGGAGAAAAACGGAAGAAAAACCAAGCTGGAGTCGGCGGGATGAAAATTGGAGGCTATAAGATTGATGGCTTCCTGTTGCACAATCCAATTTTGGCAGTCGGCCAGCTTGGACACACAATGGGAGCGGTGGCACATTCAAAGGTTCGCAAGAGCGGGCCGGAAACGCATGGCCTGACCGTTGGTGTTCTGGCTGGTATGATGGGGCTTTTGAATGAGTCACCGCTTGGCCGGCAAGTTGAAGTTATTAGCAGCCTTTCCGACCCGCGCAGCGCAAAATACGCGACGGGTGAACACGTTAAAGGAATCCTAATTCCGCAGTTGTCGAATGAAATCGCTCGCTACACCGACAAGGATTGGAATGGCGAGACAATCAAGCGAGACCCAAAGACCATGTTGCAGCACATTGAAACCGGAATACCCGGCTTGCGCCAAACTGTTCCAAAAAAAGAAAAGTAACTAATGAAACTACGATCTGGAGTTGGCATGATACCGGGCGGCATCCGGTTCACAGACCCCCGCGTTCCTGCGAAGCGGTGGGACGACGACCACAATGGCGGCCTTCGATCGGGCCCTTGTAGGGGCCGTACTTTTCGAACAGCCGGTTCATGATCCCGGTGCCGCGCGTG
>JANNCH010000275.1:0-3927 GCA_031386315.1 Pseudobdellovibrionaceae bacterium | reverse complement strand
GCCACTATCGAAGGCTTTAAAGGTTCTGTGAATTCTTTGGAAACTTGGGGAAAAAGAAATCTAGCAACTCCGATTGGCAAACTCAAAAAAGCGTTCTTCTTCCACGCGACATTTGAAGCGGACACTCAGGCTATTATCGAGCTTGAAAGAACTATGCGCATCAACGACAAAGTTCTACGCTTCGCACATGCTCGCTTGGATGAGCGCGTAGCACTTGCTAAACACCTAGAGACTTTCAAAAAAGGTCTTTCTGAATCTGCAGCACGTGAAAAAGAACGTGAAGTAAAAATGCAAGCTCGTAAAGCGGCGTTTGCAGCTGCTCGCGGCGGTGGAGACCGTGGTGATCGCGGCGACCGCGGTGATCGTGGCGACAGACCTGACCGTGGCGATCGCGGAGATCGTAACGACAGATACGACAGAGACTAATCGTGTCTGAAAAGGCATCACCACAAAAATTCATAACGATATCTTCGATTTCGATCGTGCTATCGATGTTTACAGTGGTGATGGGTGCCCCGCTTATGCGTGTAATGCGTAAATCCTACGGTCCGGTTGCCTACTGGACTGCGGGAATAGCGATCGCGGCACTTTTCTGGTTTTTAAAGGCAGAACCTCTAGCGATTTTCACCGCCTCCATTTGGATGACTTTAGGTGTGTACGGTGAACTTGAGCAAAAAGGTTTTGGCTGGTGGACGTCGGGACTGACGAGTGTATTTACAGGCGCAGCAGCAGGTAGCTGGGGCGTTTATAAATTGTTCGAAAGAAACGGAGTTCAAACATTTGCAGAACTGCAAAAGATCGTGGATGAGTTTGCTCGCAGAATTGAATCTGTGAATCCAAATGTCAAAATAGACACATCGATGCTAGTTCAGCAAATCCCTTCGGCAATCGTCATTATGCTCGTATTGGCGCTTGGCTTAGGATTGATTTTTGAGAAAAGGGTTTTTTCATGGCTCAAGATGCCCCGTGAGAAAATTTCTACTCAGCTCAAGTTGTTAGATTATCGTGTGCCGGATTTTATAATCTGGATCGCGATGAGCGCCTTCCTTCTAACAATGGTGAGTTTTGGCGTGAAGGCCATTGCCGTACTGGCGGTGAATGTAGTGAACGTTGCAATCGTTCTTTACTTCTTCCAAGGGTTGGCAGTGACACAAGTATTTCTAAATTCGATCCGTGCAGGAATCTTCACGCGAATTTTGACGTACATATTGCTGGTTGGACAATTATTCTTGTTGTTAAGTGTAATTGGACTAATCGATTACTGGGTTGATTTCAGACGCCGCATTTATAATCTCAAAGCGCGTGCCTCTGCAAACAAGCCCGATTAGGAGACTCAAATGAAAGTTATTTTGCAAAAAGATGTTAAAGATGTTGGTCGCGTAGGCGAACTAGTGAACGTATCCGAAGGTTTCGCGAGAAATTTTTTGTTTCCACGTAAACTAGCTGCTGAAGCTACAGAAAAACGCGTTAAAGAATACGATCACTTGAAACGTGTTGCTGAAACCAAAAAGAAAAAAGCTCAAGGCGAAAGACAAGAGCTGTTGAACAAAATCAACGGCACAACTGTTAAATTCAAATTGGCTGCCGGCGAAAACGACAAACTTTTCGGAACCGTTACGACTACAGATATTTCTAAAGAGCTTCAAAAAGCTGGTTTCTCTGTTGATCGTCGCGATATCCACGTTGAAGAACCAATCAAAGTATTGGGTCAACACAAAGCAATCGTTCGTTACTCAGAAGGTATGGAAGCTAAAATCCAAATCTCTGTAGAACGCGCTTAGGTGCCAGGTCCTGCTTCGGGACACGCTGCGTTCTGAAGGGTCCCTGCCTTTTATTTTTTACGCTCGTCGGGCTCATAACCCGAAGGTCATTATCAAAAGTTTAAAGCCCTTTGAGGAAACTCAAGGGGCTATTTTATGTGAGAGCCTTCGTATGCCAAGGGGATTTAGATGAAAAAGTATCGAAATATTATTTTTTTATACGGCGCAATCATTGCGGTAGGATTGAAAGCCCATGGATCTGCTGAGTGCGCACTACTTCTTGAGGCCGGAGAATATATTCAAGCTTATGTGAAAGCCATTGAGCCCGCTCTTAAAAAAAGCAAAAGTCAGTCACAAAGCCTGCAAATTATTTTAGATGCTGTCCATAAAAAAGTTCCTATCAATGGAAACCACATCGACTTGAAAACCGTAGATAGTATTTTTAGAAAATTTGGAAGCAAAGAGGTTTCAGAGACAGAACTTGCGAAAGATGTTTCCACTGAACAACGTACGCTCTATCTTGAGCTCCATAATAAGTACTCGCGTTACGGAGTAGACAGGCTGTTTTTTGGACCGAGTGCAGAGGATGTCGTACGCTTTAAGATGGCGTTTGGATGTACGCATTATGCGAGGTCACTAATGACCATTATAAAAGAACTGAAAATTCTTCCAGAGAAAAATTTAAAATACGTAGCGGCAGTATCCGCAGCTGATTATAAAAAAATATGTGAATCATCATCCGACGAAGTGATGGCAAACGGGCATCAATTCTTGTTAGTTAAACTAGATAAATCCTGGAGCTATTGGAACACATCAAACCCCACGCTTGAGTTGATACCAGCTTCAGGATGGGAAAATTGGAAAAACCATAACATTGCGATTTTATTCCCCTCACACAGCAACCTACCCGCTGGAGGAAAACTGTTTATTCGAGCCATTCAGAAATCAAATTTAGATTTAATATGTGACGATAATCTTGAGCGGTTGAGAAATATCTACCGCTCTGGCAGCCCTGCCGATAAAGACTGCAAATGGATCCTCTAAAGTTAGAAGCTGGCACGTCCCTGCCCCGAAACTGTAAGAACAACCCCTGCTAACGCAGCCCGCAGCAAATGAAAAAATCTTAAATGATCTGTTTACAAAGCTGAAACACTGTTTACAATTATGATTGTAAACGGCGATGTGAAGGTTTAGATTGTCTCTATGGACGAGATGAAGAACCCAAACAACCCTGCCGCCTTTCTTGCCGAAGAGCTAGAGACTCGTAAGAAGCGCAATCCAGGATACTCTTTACGGGCTTTTGCAAAAAGCTTGGACATGAGTCCTGCGCAGGTATCGCAATTATTGAATGGTAAAAGAAATTTTACGCCAGCGATGCTTAGTAAGTTGAGCGAAGCCCTTCGCCTCTCCCCTAAAGAAGAACGAGAGCTCATCACTCAAGCAGCGCTGGCTAAATCCTCCATTGAATCTGTTGCCATCAAAAAACACAAAATCAAAGAAGATGAATTTCAGCTCATTGCTCAGTGGTATCACTTTGCGATTCTCAGTTTGTCCAAAATAAAGAATGCCAAGGCAGACTCTTATTGGATTTCACACCGACTTGGGATCACCGTGAACGAGGCGCGCGAGGCCCTGGCGCGCATGACTCGCATGGGCGTTCTTGCCGAAGGTAAAGAACTCAAACAAATCGTCGAACCCATCAGTGTCGTGAGTGAAACGCCCTCTCGTGCGATTCAACAATATCATCGGCGCATCCTACATCTAGCAGCTGATAAGATTGAAAGTGTGCCTGTCGAAAAGCGCGACTATTCGGCGATGACGATGGCGGCGGATCCGACCAAGATAGATCAAGCACGAAAAATCATTGAAAAATTTCAAGACGAAATGGCCGATGTTTTACAAAATAAAAATGCCAAAGAAGTTTACGTCATTTCATGTCAACTATTCCCACTAGAAAGCGAAAGGAAGTAAGTATGAAAAAGTTCATCGCCCTTCTCATGTGTGCTGCAACGCTCAATGCCTGTGCTACGGCCGATCTGCCGTTGAAAGCAGATCTAATAAAATCGACGTCTGGCAACGACACAGTTCAGATCACTGCCGACAAAATCGATGATTACTCAGATGAATACAATGTTCTACTGCAGATTAACTTTCAAAATAACGGCGG
>JANNCH010000158.1:0-2078 GCA_031386315.1 Pseudobdellovibrionaceae bacterium | reverse complement strand
TCAATTTGTTCTTTTGTCAGAACGGCAATGACAATGCTTGGCGAAGAATCGCCGCGAGAAATAACTTTGCCCCAGGGGTCCACGACTAGACTATTACCGTAGGTTTCGCGGACTCCACCTTTTTTGCCAATGTGGGTGCCGCCTTGAGCCGCAGCTAAAACATAGGCCTGACTTTCAATCGCACGGGCTCGCAACAAAACATCCCAATGGGCCTCACCTGTTTTCACTAAAAATGCCGAGGGCACTAAAATCGCATCAACTTCTTGGCGTGCGTACATTGAATACAATTCTGCAAAGCGCAGATCATAACAAATTGTTTCGCCCAAGCGCCACCCGTCGATTTCAATGACATTGGGTTTTTGTCCATGCTTAAAAACATCAGATTCACGAATAGGTTTTTGACCTTCGAGATGAATATCGAACAAATGCATTTTCTGATAGGTGGGTTTGATCTCGCCCTGATCGGTGATCAACACAGTACAGTTATAAAGATGACCATCCACACTGGCGGGAATAGAGCCAAGATGTAAAAACATATTCAGTTCGCGTGCTTTTTTTGCAAGTCGAATGATCGGCCCATCAATCAATGAGATCGGATGAATTTTATCACCCTCAAGAGTTCGCATATAAAGACAGTTTTCTGGAAAGCAAGCTAGGCGCACTTTTGCGGTAGGATGAATTTTCGAAAGCAGGTCTTCCATCTGCAAAATATTACTGTCGACATCATCAATAGATGTCATTTGCATTAGAGCAATCGAAAGCTCGTGGACAACACTCACGGAGTATCGTCCGAAGGGATCGTAGAAACGCGCGACTCTTTAACATCACGGCAGTTCCACTTGGCTTCTTCTAGTTTTTTACGAACTGAAACCACAAAATCTTCACAGGCATTTTTATTTTGAGAGGTGCCGATAACTTGATCCACACCTTGCTTGGTATAGAATGCACGGCAACGAGCATCTTCTAATTCTTCGATGCGTAGGGTACGAACTGTTTTGTCGCTCTTGCAAAGAACAAAAGCTTCGCCGATTTCAGCTTTGGCCATGATTGAAAAAAAAAGCACTGTGCCTAAAAATGGGAACAGTGCTTTTTCAAATTTCTGGAATAATGATCTTATGTGGTACAAGTTGCTCTCCGATCCGACCTTTACAGGTCCTCACTTAGATTTTACGCAGCTTGTAATGACTCTAACATCTTAGAATCACACATAAGGACCAAATTTAGACTTTCAGTAGGCTATTAAGGCCTAGGCAGACTTTTGTTTGGTTGCTGCTTTTTTAGAAGTCTTTTTCTTTTCAGTCTTAGCAGCTTCACCTACCAACTTAACGTTGGAATAATCGATGAAACCTTCTTTTTTAAGAAGACCTTCTTTTTTGTCGTAGTGCGTCTGAATTTTAACGCCTTCAACTAAAATTTTCATTTTAGCAGCATTAACTTCTAGTACAGTTCCTTTTTTGCCTTTGTCTGATCCAGTGATTACTTGGACAGTAGCGCCTTTTTTAATTTTCAATTTCACGTTCGGCTCCTATTTCGCGCTCATTTTGCGTTTGATTCTCAATTTTACTGCCAAAGCTCTCTTAGAAAGCTTCGTGTCGTTCTGATTTAGAACGAAATTGTCGAATCCACCGACATGTTCCATATCACGGATCGCACTAGTCGCAATTTGCAATCTCACCATTTGGTTCAAAACGCGGCTAAATATGCGTTTCTTTTGAACATTTGGTTGAGCGATAGATTTTGTTTTGATGTTGGAATGGCTCACCAAGTTCTTAACAACAGGGCCTTTTCCAGTTAATTCGCATTTGCTCATAATGAAGCTCCTAAAATGACGGTCTTAAAAAACAGAAATATTGATATAAGAAAAAAGACACTTGATGGCAACTCATTTTTTTCGTATACACAAGGACTCGCGAAATTTTAAGGAAATCCGAGCCCAGGCAGCGAGTATACAGGACCGGGCTCAGCAGATAAAGGCAATACTATGAAAAAGACTACAAGAAGCAAATACAGACAGGAATTCTCTGGCGATCATCTTTTTGATTACAAAGATCCATCTTCACTTATCCGTTTCATCGGCG
>JANNCH010000123.1:0-9101 GCA_031386315.1 Pseudobdellovibrionaceae bacterium | reverse complement strand
TACAAAATGAAATTGAAAGACTTGTGGTACTCTCTGGCGAAGAAACAAAATTGATGGCGGAATTGCTTTCTCCAAAAATTTTAGAAGCTGGCGAGAAAAACAAAGTTCAGGGTTCACGTCTACAAGGTAAGTTGAAAGATGCTTTAGAGGATCTCGAGCGTGAAATGATACGCGAAGGTCTTCGTCGCACAGGTTGGAATAAGTCCAAATTGGCGAAAGAACTGGGCATTAGTCGAGCCGGTTTGATTATGAAGGTCGAAAAGTACGGTCTCGATAAGCGCAAACTAGCCCGATAAAATTTACTTGAATGAATGATTCTTAGAGGGCTTTGGAAGCGATTCCAAAGCCCTTTTTCTTTGCAAATCTGCACCTAAGCAGCTGAAACCATTGAATTTTGATATATAGCCAAACTTCGGCACACCTTTCGCTTATAGTCTCTGCAAGGGGTACAAGACTATGCTACGCAGAACATACGAAGACACATCAGTCACTAAGCTCAGACAGTTGCTTGCCAGTCGTTATGGGAAGGGTTTAGAGATTCGCCAGTTGGCGGATTTATCGAACTTAAACGACGATGAAAGCATCTTACTAAAAGGCAGTGAGTTACATATTCCAATCCGTGCAGAAGGCAATTTTTTAGGCACTGCTGTGATTCCAGAAGCAAGAGATCTTGCGGAAGATAAAAAATCTGACATCGCACAAGTTGTACGTATGATCTTAAAGCCAGCACTTTATAATCTATATCTTGAAAGAAAAGAAAGTAACTTACAGCAGTTAGCTGATGCTGATTTCTCGACTGAAAACCTACAACTTTTCGGCGAAGAACTGCCCTCGTTTGACGAATTACTTTCAGATGATTCTGTTTTGGCTGAAAATGAAAAATCAGAAGCACAATTAAGTTCAAATTTGATCCATCTTGATGGAACTAATACGATCATGATTAAAAAAGCGGCTTTGCAGTTGCATGAGATGACTCATCGTTGGGCATTTGTTCCCTTCAATGACGTGAAAGATCAATTGAAGACTGCTCTAGACATTTCAAAAATGGGAGCCATGACGATCTTTGTTGAAGAAGCCGGATCACTTTCGACTGAAGACCAGAACCTTTTGCTTGAATATATGGATTCGCCACGCTCAGACGCAGAGCCTTTGATCATTACAAGCTCACGTCTTTCATTGGCAGAGCTTAGAAATTCTGATTTACACCCACATTTGATCGACGAAATCGAAGTTAACAGCTTTGAAGTAGATCGCGCACCATTGGGCTATCAAAGTCTTAAAGAAGTTCTCGAGCTATTTTTCTTAGGGGACAAAGACCCTAAATAATACGCTCTTGATTTTTATATAAGGGTCTGTGACCATGAGAACATGGTCACGCATGATGATTTTCTAGTTCCATTTTTAACTCGCTCACTCAATACCTCCAATTACAAAGTCTACTCTTTGGCGGGTGATGCATCCAATCGCAGATACTATCGTATTGTGATGGATAACCAATCCTGGGTATTAATGCGCTGGGAGCCTTTCAATCCGAAAGAATATCCCTTTTTAAGTGTGCTCAATCATTTCGCAAAAAATAAGGTGAACGTTCCCCATGTCATTGCAATGGACCCAGCAGAAGGTCTGGTTCTGCTCGAAGATCTCGGGGATCTCACATTAGAAAGAAAATTCTGGGAAAGTCAGAACCAGGATGCTGCCATTGATTTTTATAAAATGGCGATCGATGAAATCGTTAAAATTCACCACCCTGCAACTTTAGATAAATCAGACTGTACGGCTTTTGGCATTCAATTCGATACTGAAAAACTTTTGTGGGAAATGAACTATGGTAAAGACAATTTGCTATCGGGCGTTTTAAAATTTCAATTTAGCGAGCAAGCTAACAAAGAAATTACCGGAATATTCACAGATATATGTCAGCGCCTAGATGCAGAGCCCAAACGTATCGCCCATCGTGATTATCATTCTCGTAATTTGATGATCAAACTAGATGAGATGCGTGTCATTGATTTTCAAGATGCACGCATGGGCTCAATTCAATATGACCTTGTTAGTTTGCTCAGAGACTCGTACGTCAATATGTCAGACAATATGGCCAATATTCTAATTGATGACTATCTACAGAAATCAAAGTCTTATTTGCCTAAAGATTTTTCAAGAGATCACTTTGATGAAATCTATGAACTTCAAACCATCCAAAGATGCTTCAAAGCTTGTGGAAGCTTTTCAAGTTTTATGAACTTACGCAACGACCGTCGCTATTTAAAATATATCTCTGAAACCCTGAAGCGCGTTTTGAAAAGTCTGACTGAATTTTCTGAGTACAAAATCTTTACAGACATTCTTATAGATTCCGGAGCGCTTGACAGAAAATACGAAAACCTATGAATGCAATGTTTTTAGCTGCCGGTGAAGGCACACGCCTCAGACCTCACACCCTGGTGCTACCGAAACCGGCGATTCCGTTCTTAAATTTACCACTGGCATCCTATGCACTTTCATTTTTAGAAAGTGCCGGTGTGGAAAAACTTGTGGTGAACACATTCCACCTACCTGAACAATTGATGGATGCATTTAAACGAATTCCATACAAATCCAAAGAAATTGAATTTGTTCATGAGCAGGGCGAAATACTTGGAAGTGGCGGCGGCCTTAAAAACGCCGAAAAACATTTTATCGGTGAAGAAGATTTTGTCATGATGAATGCGGACGAAATCATTTTGCCAAAAGATACACAAGTTATACGTACTGCTCTGCAACTGCACAAACGCAACAGATCCATTGCCACTTTATTGGTTATGGATTACCCCGGCGTCGGAACGAAATTTGGCGGCGTCTGGTGCAAAGATTCAACAGTAGTTGGATTTGGTAAAGATCCTTTGCCAAATAGTGATCGTGCTTGGCATTACATCGGTTTGCAGGTTTTGAACGAAAAAGTTTTTAAATACATCCCCGCACAGGGCCCTTCGAATATTTTATACGATGTACTCACGGCCGCGATAGCTGCTGGTGAAGATGTGCAAATTTATCCGATTCGCTGTAGCTGGTTTGAAACTGGAAACGAAAAAGATTTTCTCGAAGCCACATCGAATTGCCTAAAGGATTTAGTACAAGAAACAGATGTCGGTACCAACTTAAAGGGTGTATTTAAAAAATATGCTCAGCAAGAGTCACGGATCGCTTCGAGCCAAAAATACATCGGTATGTTTGCACCATCGAGTGTGGTTTCAGACAAGGCTGTTTTAGAGGGTTTTGTGGTTGCATCGGATAACGTGATTATTCCAGCTGGCTGTCAGTTGAAAAATGTTTGCATCGGGCCCGGAGTTCATTTGCCTGAAAATTCAAAATATGAAAATCAAATCATCTTAAAAATTTAAACTTCAGTGATTTTACCCATGCTTGTTGGACGACTTGCACCCGTAGTACGGTGCAAGTTTGAATTCAGTCCCCATGCCTTATAAGCAGCAAGCAAGGCAAAGGCAGCCCCTTCAACGCAAGATACTGGCCATCCGTAGTCAGCAGTTGTTTGTATTTTTACTTCTGGCAAAAGATTTTGAATACGTTTAAGTAGATGCTTGTTATTGGCGCCCCCACCGCAAAAAATAATTTTTTCGGGCAGTCTTTTCAGATACTTTTGATAAGACAGTGCAATAGACCATGCGGTGAATTCAGACAGTGTTGCCATTTTGTCTGCGGCGCTCAGTTTAGAACTCTCTCGCATGAACTTTTTCAAAAAAGCTTCGCCAAATTCTTCGCGCCCACAACTTTTAGGCGGTTTCATTTTAAAGTAGGGATGCTTGAGCAAATTTCCCACTTGATCTAAGCGAACAAGACCTTGCGATGCTAACAAGCCATTTTTATCAAAATGTGTTTTACCTTTTGTAATATGCTGCATGCATAGATCCATTAACATATTCGCCGGGCCAGTATCGAAAGCTTTTTCAACGCCCTTAGAAGAAATCAAGCTGAGATTGCTGATTCCACCCAAGTTATGCATGCTTACGCGAGATTTTTTGTCTATAAATATCACTTGATGAAATAAGCTTGCAATAGGCGCCCCTTGCCCGCCCAGTGCCATATCAGAAACTCGGAAGTCACTAATGACAGGAGTCTTGGATACTACCGACAGATACGAACTTTCACCAATTTGCATCGTTGCATTTGGCGCCTGATGAAAAACTGTTTGTCCGTGCAAACCTATCAGATCAATTTTTTTCTGATTGCTTTTTAACCTACCAAAGCAAGCTGCGTAAAACCGCCCCAACTCGTGGTGCAGCAAAGATAGCTCGTTTACTTTTAAATCATGTCGAGCGGCAGATTTTAGTTTGTTCTTAAGCGCTTGGGGAAACGAAAATGTTTTATGTGAAATATATGAAATCTTAGGTGGTTTTTTTGCAGAATTACTTTTTTTGACTATCGTAAAAACAAAATCGATACCATCAAGACTGGTGCCGTTCATAATGCCGAGAACTTTGAGATCTTTTTTCTGCCGTAGAGTATGTATGCCCATGTATAAACTCTACCGCAGTTTAATCAGCTGGGGAATTATTTTTGTCTTAACAGTAAGTCGGTCTCGTTGATGAAGGCGTTCTGTTTATCTTTCAGGATATAACGACGATTCATCATTTCAAAAATGCTGTCACCAGCGACTCCGATGGGCTCTCCGTTAAAGTCTTTGGTCATACCAGCCACACCAGCTGGACCTCTTTCTGGTGGATCGCCCAGACCTGAAGCACCAGCTACAGCGACTGCTCCAGCTGGTGCTTCATCAACATAAGTAATACCACTTCCGCCACCTCCGCCGCCTTCGTCAAAGCCGTTTGTTGCAGTGGCAGCACCCATTTTAGCTGCAATTTTCTTTTCTGCTTTTGCTGCTGCATCCATGACGGCTGCCACTTGATCAGGATTAAAACCGGCAGCTTGCATTGAAGCTGCCGATGAAAAATCTGAAGCTGGATAAGTTTTATCACCGACAGTGACTGTGCCTTTTGTGAAATCAGCTTTGACTCCACCGATCCCTTTTTTTAAGGTCGCAATGTCTTTGTTAAAACTTCCGAAGTTGGCAGGGTTTAATGGCTTCAGTGTCTCTGAGGGTCCGGCATTTGTGTTGTTCGCAGTTGTGTTTGCGCCGTTGGCTTTGTCACCATGCTCACCACTTTGAATGAATGATAAAATGCCCATTCCAATCATCATGGCACCTGTCGCATAGTTTTTTGCAGCAATTTGCTGAACGCCCATGGCCGTTAAGCCAGCACCCATCACCATAGACATCGCAGAGCCCGAATCATTTGAACTTTGCGCATTGTTCGCATTCTGATTGACCGAAGGTCCTGCCGGAGCTGGCTGAGTTGTATCACCACTGACAGTCCCTGCCTGGGCAAATTGAGAAGCAAAAATAAAAATTAAGATAATTTTAAAAATTTTCACGTTTGCCTCTTTTTAGTTATTAAGCAGAGAAGTTTTGTTATCTCTATAGCGGTCACGGACTTTTTCCCAATTGGATTTTCCGCCCTGGCCAGTCACTTCATTTGCCCCGCCATTGCCATTCATATTTGGATCTTTTGCACCACCAGGCAAATAAGCGCCCAGCTTAGAGTTCGCAGAGCCAGCACTGAAGCCTTTGCCCCAGCCACCGCCGCCGCCGCCTCCACTGCCACCAAGAATATTTGTATCAAAACCTGTGCGGCCTTTACCGCCACCAGCTGCATTGGCACTGTTGCCACTAAGACCACTGGCGCCGATACCTGATCCACTGCCACCGCCCGTAGCCCCAGCAGATGATGCCGCCGCAGGATCGCGCTCGATATCCAATCCACCACCGCCAGGAATCACTGGTCCAGAATCATCGGCATTCGAAGTAGATGCTTTTGTGCTACCGATGCCGCCTGCACCCGCTGCATCACCTACTTTTTGCAAGCCATTCGCGCAACCTTGCAAGCGCGGGTTAGCCTGACATAAACATGTCGGTGTCGAAGCTTGCTCTGGCTTTGTACAATCCAAAGTAGCCGCTTCAGTTTCTTTTTCGCAATTATCAGCTTGCCCCATTGCCATTACAACAGCCGCAATACCACCTAAGGCTGAGATACCTAGCTCAACGTATTTACCAGTGCACAGCTTCTTTTTGCCAGCCATTGAAAGAGTATTTCCTGTGTCGAGTTCTTTTCTAAGAGCTTGCGATAGAACATTTTGGGCAGCGGGATGCGCCGAACAAGCGGGATTCGTTGGTGGACACTTATCTGACTTATTTAATTTATCAATAGATTCCAAAGCAGTGACCGCACCGTTGCAGCTAAGGGCACACGAAGCTTTTGCCGCTGAACAAGCTGTATTATAAAGCGTCAGCGCCATATTTGCGATATCCATTATTTTACTTACCGTATCACAAGACCCGGTTGCAGAAGAAACTCCACTACCTGCAGCCGCTAATAAACCGATCGGGCCCGTGGCACCCGAAATCGCTGGGCTTAAATTTTCTAAGCATGCATATGCAGCAGTTCCTTGAACTTTTGTGCAGCTTTTCCATTTTTCTGTAAAAGTCGTGTGTGCCTGATTTATTGCCTTTGAATTATTAGTTCCTAAACTTACAACTTGGCCAACTGCTTGCGCAATCGCATCTGATGACTTGCAATCAGCTTTATTTGCATCATCATCTTTTGCTGCGGGATTTGGACTTGAAGCGCAGTTAACTCCGCTTTTATCTGAAGTAATGACCTGCCCACTATTTGTAAGATTATTTTTAGCAACTGAGGACATTTGACCAGCATTAGTTATGACTCCGCCTGCAGCCTCAGGAACAACCACCGCTCTAGGCGGTGTATAAGTCATTCCATACCCAGTGCCACCAGAAGAACTTGTAGCATCAGTCCCATTTGTCGTTACCTCAACAGCATAGACGCTATTCGACGTGATAAAGACCACGGACAACAGGAGGCGTTTAAAAAAGCGTAATGATATTTGCATAGATTCCCCTAAGTCTCTTTTCGGACGAAGGTCTAACCTACTTAAATATTTTGCACTTTGTCTCATTCTGAAACAAGCTGGATGAAAGTACAGCGTTCTAGAGGAGGACCCCCCATGATGAAATTCATTTTAGCTTTCGCTTTTTTATTCTCTTTCCAAGCCCATGCAGCTCAAACTGTTCTTCAAGGGACACATGATGACATGGACTACCTTATCGCCATGAGTGACGAGTGGGAAGACGTCAATGGCAGTTGGGGCGATGATCGTAAATACAATTTGGCCTGGGATTCATGGGACCTAGTCATGAAGGGCAAGACCCTCGGTGCCGGAGTCGATTTTTACTACGACAGTGTTTATAAAGCTATTTTCATGGAATCCGATTGTGGCTATTCAAATATATATTTGGATATTGCCAACAACCGCGCTTCTGGAACCTATTGCGATAATTTGAAATGGTCGCAAGACTATGCCAGCAAAGCAGACATGACCGAACAACTCAGCCAGCTGTTTTTAAAAGAAATGTTGCGCTTTTTTCCAGAACCCACCAAATTGCCAGTGCTCAATTTCTTTATGCCTAAATTAGTAAAAGCCTTGAATTCAGAAAACGTAAACTAGTTACCAATCATTATCACTATTCGGCGGAGGATTTAAAATGGCGCCAGACCCGACACTATCCCCGCCTAATTTTAAATCCCCACGCTTTAAGTAGTCTGAAGAAATAATTTTGACTGCGTAACCTGTAGTACCACCACCAGCGCAGTTTCCAGATGTTGGTGGCTTAACAGTTTCACCCGTTGATTCATCAAAATTTTCTGGAAAAAGACATTTTCCGAATTTACTTTTATCTAATGAGTAATCAATCAATGAAGTCTCGGCCCAACTTGTTAAAGAGTTTTTCCAGTTGAGTGAAATATAAGTTTGTTTGTCTTCGACATGATAATTAACCAATGGGTTATCGCCCATGCGCTTTTTTACTAAAAGAATTTGATCTTTTACGCTGAACCGCTCAAGTGTTGAATCCCCGATAATAGCACCAATATCAGGACGAAGCATTTGCGGGGCAGCTAGTGTGCCATGCTTAGTTAGCAAACCTTTTTTTAATCGTAAGTAATAGTTATTGTAGTAATCCGGCTCGATCGAATAATAGGCCATATCAAAAAGGTCCGGCGCAACTGCCGCCAATTCTAAATCACGCATAGGTGTTTTGTCTGCGCCCAATAACTTATCACGTGCAAGAATATCACCATTCTGGCCATTGCTAAAATCAAAGGGCAAATGATCCCAATGTGTAAAGTTCGGAGAACTATTGTTTGTTCGTGCCTCTGCACCGATGATATCACCGTCTTTATTCCAATCAGCGTCCATTTTATAAATAGCACGTGCGCCATACCCAAGCACCATACGTGACATCAGCCCAAAGGTATCACCGATAAATCGGCTGTAATTCACAATTCTATCTTTTCCGTCAGCAGATAAACCAGCCGGATCACGCGAACGTTTTGGCAAAAGAGGATCTAACTGTTCTTCTTTTGTTGAGCCCGAGGATTCGGGTTGTCCCGGCAACCACTTGTTGTAAAACCACGGGCCAATGCGCCCACCAAAAGGTTTTGCAAACGCCTGCGCCTTCAGTTGTACTACACCAAACGGAGAAAAAGGAATGTTTGGAGTCGCCGTCGCCTTTACACCAACATATGCCATACACCACGGATTTTTTTCTACACCCAAGGTCATATTTTCAAGGCTTTCAGGGTTTCGTGGTCCAATGTAATCTTTGATTTCATCGATTGCCGAAACCAGATCTGATTTTAGCCTGCCCGCTGTTGAATAGTAATGCGGACCACAGGCATTGCTTTTAGATCCCATCGAAAATGTTTGATTGCAGGTATTCGCTTTTACTTCTGAACCGCCTACAAGTGGTTTGCCTAGAATTTCTAAATCAGGTTCGCAGTATGTGTCTATATAATTAAATCCTGGAATAATATTAATTGTGTTCAACCATTTCGGCGGACGTGTGGCCGCCGTAGTTGCACCACAGCCATTACTGCCCAGTGAATTAAACATCTTGATATCTAATCCGCTTTCTTTATTAGCAAAAGTTAAATTTTTCTTAATAGTTTTTTCAACACCCTCTTTAACGCTAT
>JANNCH010000264.1:0-2999 GCA_031386315.1 Pseudobdellovibrionaceae bacterium | reverse complement strand
CATTGGCATAAAACTTAGTGCCTTCTTTTATAGCCACTGCGATGCCATATTGCTTGGCCATTGATGATCGCATGCCGTCATCTTCAACAAGTTGTGATTGTAAGTTTTTGAAGTAAGCCTCGGTCAAACCAACTTTTTTCTCGGCCTTCATTTTAGTGAAGATCTGCGAAATCGTGCTGTCGATGTCTTTTCTGGTGATTTCACGAGCAGAAAAAGTGACTTCAAGGCCACCGCCGCATTCTTTGACTCGAACGTTGCCTTCGGCGTTGATTTCCATTGTTGTTTCAAAATCTGAACACCAACCGAATCCAAACATACCGCTAAAAAGCGATCGACTGTTGTAAGTGCGAATGACTTTCAGATCATAACCAGAACCTGGGACATCCATGTCGATCCATGTGTTCGAATAGTTCGCATTTTTCATATCTACGAGCGCGAAAGATTGCGCGCTGAAAAGAAAAATACCAACGGCTAAAAGCTTTCTCATTACTTTTCCTCTTCCGTTTTGCTGCTTTAATTCATCCTTGAATTACAAGGGCTACACTTTGATAGTAACAAGCTTTTTAATGACAACGCCACCTATAATTTGCAGACCCAGCATAGCGAACAAGAGCACTAGACCAAGGGTTGTGGTGAACATTGGACGAATGAAATTAGGATCGATCACAAAAAATACGATAAGCAAGATGAAGGGGATTAGGGTAACGATGATCCCTTGCATAAGCCCCTGTGCCGTTAATGCTTGAATCTTCTTTTCAACCTTTTGCCGTTCTCTCACTGTTATGACAATGGTCTGGAAAGTTTCGGCTAAATTTCCGCCTGTTTCTTTTAAAATATTGATTGAGGTCACAAACATTTGTACGTCAGGACGTGGTATGCGGTTACCTAAGTCATTGAGAGCACTCTCGAAACTATCGCCTACCTGCATTTGGTAAAGCACCTGCGCGAACTCTTGGTTGATCGGTGCACCCATGATCTCTACTACGCGTTTCATGGACTCTTGGGGATTGCTTCCAGCTTTTATACCATTGGCCATGATTGTTAAGCCGTCTACCATTTGATCTACGAATTTATTGCAGCGCCCTTCATGCATGGATTTTACAACAAGCAACGGCAGCGACCAGCCAGCAATCGTTAAAGCAACACCTAGAATTGTCCCCGGCACGACCATAGGCCATAACGCCAAGAACGATAAAGCACCCAGACCAAAGCTGAGTAATAGAATTATGATTGTAATTTTTTTCTCGTTAACATCGTTGCCCATAACTTTTAGCAAACGAAGAATTTCAGAGCGCTGACCAAGGCTTCGCTTATAAAGCCAGTTGATTATTCTGTCGGACCATAAAATCGTAACTACGAATACACAGATTCCAAATACCGGAATAATTACCCATTCATTAAATAGAAACGACATACTCTAGCCTCTATCCAATCTTTTTAACGGGTTGAAGTCCTGGCATTTTCGGCATCGTTGGACCTGTTGGTGCGCTTGTCTTCGTGGCATCAGTTGCTGGGGCCTTCGGTTCATTTGAGAAAATATCGCGAGGTATACTAACACCCTTATCACTCAATTTTTGAATAAAGCTAGGAATCGTACCAGTCGCCTGAAATGCACCGATAATTTTTCTATTTTTATCATAGCCGGTTTCTTTGAAACGAAAGATCTCAGCTAGTGTGACAATTTCACCCTGCATTCCAGCTACTTCAGTAATGCTAAGAATTTTACGACTACCGTCAGAAAGACGAGAAATTTGCACAATCAAATTCACTGCACCAGCAATTTGTTCGCGTATGGCGCGGACGGGTAAGTCCATGCCTGACATCATACAAAGAGTTTCAAGGCGGGCAATGCACTCGCGTGGACTATTGGCGTGTGTTGTTGTCATTGAACCATCGTGACCTGTGTTCATCGCTTGTAGCATATCAAGAGCGGCACCGTCACGACACTCGCCCACTATGATGCGGTCGGGACGCATACGTAAGGCATTCTTAATTAAGTCACGAATTGTAATTGCATTTGAACCTTCCATCGAAGATGGACGTGTTTCTAGTCGTACCACGTGCTCCTGTTGCAGCTGCAACTCAGCCGCATCCTCGACCGTGATCACACGTTCGTTGGATGGAATGAATGAAGAAAGCATGTTGAGCAAAGATGTTTTACCAGATCCAGTACCGCCGCTGATGACGATATTCAATCCGTTTTCAGCGCATATGCGCAAGAAATCCACCATTGCTTTTGTGATGCTTCCATATTCGATATATTTCTCGGGTGAAATACCACCTTTTTTAAATTTTCGAATAGTCAGTGCTGGTCCATCAATTGCTAATGGCTCGATGACTGCATTCACACGAGAGCCATCTTTAAGACGGGCATCCACAGTCGGCGAAGACTCATTTATTTGACGACCCAATGGCGTCACAATGCGTTCAATGATGCGGCGTAGATGGTCATTCGAAGTGAAAGTCGTTTGACTCAAGGTAATCTTGCCATTGCGCTCGACAAATATCTTTTTATTTCCATTAACCATGATCTCGGTCACGGCAGGATCTGCAAGAAGATCTTCTAAGGGACCAAGGCCCAAAGCTTCTTCTAAAATTTCTTTAATAATTTTAGAGCGCTCTTCGCGTGCTTGATCCGGAGCTTCTTTATCTACGATTAAAGTAATTTCACGTTTTGTTTTTTCGCGAATTTCTTTTTCTTTAGAGTCATCGTTTTTTGTATCAAGCAATAGCTTTTTTAAATCTACTGTGCGAATCAATTCATTATGTATTCGAATTTTTAGAATAGTTCGCGTATCCATACCACTGGCATTGACCTGAGGTACAGCTGCGCCACCTTCGACCGTTGTAGCAACGGCAGGCTTTGGTTTTGAAAGTGTTTTAAGGCGTTGCAGTATGCCACCAGTAAGTTTTCTGACAACATCATAGTAGGCAGCAGTCACCGGAGCTTTAGGCGCAGTGAGTACGAACGGTGTGTACTTCTGCATGGCCATTGATGT
>JANNCH010000083.1:0-3264 GCA_031386315.1 Pseudobdellovibrionaceae bacterium | reverse complement strand
GCAACTATTGAGGGATGCTTTGATCTATCCTCCCGTCCCGACATCATTACCCATCTTAAAGACATGGGCATTGAAATCGAAGATGATGTTTTGATCGTTCGTCGTGTGATTGCCGGTGGTGATAAATCAAAGGTTTATTTGAATGGCTCGCTCAATACGCTGAACAGCTTGCGTGATGTGGTAGCCCCTTTGATTGAAGTAACGGGCCACTCGGCACCGCTGATAGAAATGACAGGCCAACACGAGAATCGCAACCTTATGTCAAAGGCTTACCATCTTGATTTGTTAGATCAGTATGCTGGCACCTGGGACAAACGCCTGCTTTATCAAGAAAAGTACTCGCGCTATCATAAAATCTTTGAAGACATCAAAGAGCTTGAATCGTTGTCTCAACAAAAAGCCCAACGTTTGGACTTTTTGGTTTACCAGCGCGATGAGATCGCAAAATTAGACCTATCCCCTGGTGAAGACCAAGATTTAGAAATTGAACTAAAAAAATTAAAGAATTCTACTCGCATCGGGCAGTTTGTCGATCAAGCAGAATCAAGCCTCTACACAGACGATGACTCGGCTATCAGTCGCATCAAAGCCGTTCTTAAGCGAGGACTTGAAATCAGCAATATTGACCCTGAGATTTCAACAAAAATGGAATCCCTTGAACAAGCACAATCATTGCTAGATGAAACTATTTATGAACTACGACAGTATATTTCAAAAATTGAATCTGATCCTGAAAAACTTGAAAGTATGGAATCTCGCCTGAGCGACCTCCGCAAGTTGCAGAAAAAATATGGATCTAGCGTGGACGATATTTTAAAAGCACTTTCAGTGATGGAAACAGAGATCTCGCAACTTGCGAACTCTGAAACTCGCATCGAAGATTTAAAAAAAGAGGCTGCCCTACTGCGCAAAGAACTAGAGACCCTTGGCAATGATGTTCACAAACGTCGTCAAAAAGGTTCTGAAGTTTTAGCAGAAAGCGTGAATGCCGAACTGGGTGATCTAAATATGAAAGGCGTAACCTTCCATGTTCAAGTCGAAAAATTAACCGATCTTTCTAGCACCGGACTTAGCGATGTTGAGTTCATGAGTCAGACCTCGTCGAAAGACGTTAAGCGTCCACTGGCAAAGTTTGCCTCTGGTGGTGAGCTTAGCCGCATTCTTTTGTCATTGAAACGCGTGGTGGGATCGAGTCACCAACCTCGCACCTATCTGTTTGACGAAGTGGACACCGGTGTTTCTGGTGAAACTGCTGAAAAGGTCGGTAAAAAACTAAAAAGCATCGCCAAAGGTCAGCAAGTCATTTGCGTGACTCACCTATCACAGGTCGCAGCTTTCGGTGATGTTCATTTCTTTATTCAGAAGTCTTCACCTAAGGGCCATGTCGCCATGGAAGTGGTCGAACTCAGCTCAAAAGAGCGTGTGCAAGAAATCGCACGTCTTATCAGCGGTGAGAAAATCACTAAGACTTCTTTAGCCCACGCCAAAGAACTCTTAGACGAAGCTGCTTCCGTTTAATTTTTTACCTGCAGTGATGGTTCTAGACTTTGCAAAACTATCACTGCTTAAAAATATTCAAAAAAGGTTCAAATTAATTCATATGAAAAAATATTTACTACCTATTCTTTTATCCATCCTTGGAGTTTCTTGCATGCACAAAGCACCATCTGACTTTCCGAAAGCTGAACAAATACCACACAAACTAGAAAAACACGGCGATATCCGTGAAGATAAATATTTCTGGCTAAAAGATCGTGAAAGCCCCAAAGTGATCAGTTATTTAAAGGCCGAAAATGCCTATACCGAACGCGCTTTGGCACCGGCACGAGATCTTGAAAACCAAATTTTTGAAGAAATGAAAAAGCGCACCAAAGAAGACGAATCTTCTGTGCCATACCAAAAAGGTGATTTTTTCTATTACAGTCGTTTTGAAAAAGATCAACAGTACCCTATTTTTGCTCGCAAAAAATCTAGCTTATCTGCAAAAGAAGAAATTCTTTTAAATGTAAATGAACTTGCTGTGGGCAAACCATACTGTCAAACACCAGGCCCCGTGATGAGCCCCAATCAAGAAATCATGGCCTATGCCGCGGACTTCGTAGGTCGTCGAATTTACGAAATTTACTTTAAAGATTTAAAAACCGGCAAAACTTCGTCACATAAAGTTGAAAAAAGCACAGGCAACGTTGTCTGGGCCGCCGACAATCACACTTTGTTCTATACCGAACAAAACACAGAAACCCTGCGTGCAGAAAAAGTTTTTCGCTTTGATTTGAAAACTGGCAAAAGCGAACAGATCTATTTTGAAAAAGATGATACTTTTAGCGTTTTCGTCTATCAATCACTGACAAAAAAATACACCTACATCACGGCCGCTAGCACGCTCACTACAGAAACAATGTTCATACCGTCTGACAAACCGAAAGCCGCTTTTAAAGTTTTTGCAAAACGCGAGCGCGAGCACGAATACAGTGTGACCGATGGCGATGATGCTTTTTATATCGTCACAAATAAGAATGCAAAAAATTACAAGTTAATGAAAGCGGACTTTCAGCACACAGAAGTCAAAGACTGGAAAGAAGTCATCCCCCACAGTGATAAAAATTATTTATCTGATGTGACAGTATTTAAAAAATATTTAGTTCTTTCAGAGCGAACAGAAGGTCTTACGCAAATCCGCGTTCTGACCAAAGATTTGAAAACGGATTATCATATTCCATTTGCAGATAAAAGTTACCTAGCCAGCGTTGGACAAAACACCGAATATTCAACCGACACCTTACGCTATGAATTTGAATCTATGCGTTTGCCAGAAACTGTTTATGATTACAATCTCGTGTCAAAAACCCAAGAGCTTAAAAAAACCAAAGAAGTCCCTGGATTCAATCCAGATCTTTATGTGACTGAACGTGTTTTTATCACGGCACGAGATGGTGCAAAAGTTCCTGTTTCACTGGTTATGAAAAAAGACACTCCTAAAAATGGTTCTGCACCCATGCTGGTCTATGGCTACGGCTCTTACGGCATGAATATGGATCCGTGGTTTAGTCAGAGTATATATAGCTTAGTTGACCGAGGCTTTGTCTATGCCATTGCCCATATCCGCGGAGGCTCAGAGATGGGCCGCGATTGGTATGACAATGGCCGCGTATTAAATAAGAAAAACTCGTTCAATGATTTCATTGATTGCACTGAGGGGCTCGTCAAACTGGGCTTCGGAAATCCAAAGCATCTTTATGCCATGGGCGGCAGCGCTGGCGGCTT
>JANNCH010000076.1:0-1710 GCA_031386315.1 Pseudobdellovibrionaceae bacterium | reverse complement strand
GGGTTCAAGCCCCGTCGATCACCCCAATTTTCGTTCCCCGAGAAATCAATAAAAAACTAAATATCCGGAATGCCTCAGAACCTAATATCAGTGGGTTAGACAGGCTATTTTCAGCATTAGGGACGCCAAGGGACATGCAGGGACTCTGCTGTGCTGACTTGTGCTTCCTTTTTGCTGACCAAAAAATCCAATCTTACAAATCTACTTATCTCAGTAACTATCTCTACAGAATGATGCCTTGGGGACACCTGCCGCCCTCTAAGGCCTTGTTTTCCAACGCCAAACCCATGGACTTGAGCTTTGGCCGGCTACTGACCACCCGCCCTCTACGATGGCAGGTGGTCAGTAGCCTAAATCTCAATGCATGGGTTGGTTTTGGTTTGAAAACAGGAGGGCGGCAGGTGTCTTTAAAAGGACAAATATCAACAAGGAGGACTCAAATACCTAGAACTCGAAAAAAGAACCAGGGTTCTTTTTTCGTCGTCCCAGGTTTTTGAGTCCGTCCGATTTTCATCCTGGATGATTTTTGAAAATCATCCAGTCCGAGGTTTAAAAAATGCAACTAACAACAGAAAAACAAATCGAATTTGAGTTTGAAAGTTTACCGTCAGACTTGGGCAAGGTTACTGGTGAATCTGCATCGGGTGATTTTGCTCGTCCTAAAAAACGAACTGTGAATCAACAAGTTGTTCTCTCTGAACGTGACTTAGAGGTTATCCAGTTTATTTTAGAAATGAAATTTGCAAGTTTTGATAACTTGCACCTAAGATTTTTTGCAAATGCTATTTCTGCAAGAAATGAAGGCGGTTTTCATTATGCGAAAAAAAGACTGCTTCGATTAGAGAGGGCTAAGTTTATAAAAGCGACATATAGTTTTTCGCATTCTGCAAAATACTATATTGCAACCTACAAGTCTTACTACGCTCTGAAGCAGATTAAGCCAGATTGGAGCGCTGTTAAACCTCGTAAGGGTTTTGATCAGCGCACTTTTGAGCACGATCTTGATGTGTGTTCTGCAAGACTGCTTATAGAAGAAAAGGGACTGGGTAGCTCTTGGTGTTCTGAAAAAAAACTAAAATCTAGCCCCGAATTTACCAGTGGGCTTTCATCTTTATATATACCTGACGCAATTTATGTCGATCATGGTCAGCGCAAAGTTGCCTTTGAAATTGAAATCGCGACTAAAGCGAAGTCTCGCTATGTTGATAAAATCAAACGCTATGTGAACCTCATGCGATTGGTTGATCCAACCAAACGAATTTTTGAAAGATGTCATTACGTTTGTCAAAAAGACTCGGTTGCAATTTTTTTAAGAAGCCAAACAAAAATCTACGGCGAACTTTTTGTTGTTCAGACATATCAAGAGTTTTTCTCACAGCATGACTTAACGAAAAAAATTGTAGGAGGCTAAAAAATGATTAAACAAAACAAAAAACAACATGTGGTTATTTTGGGCAAGGTTTCGGGCTCATTTTGGCGGAAAGAAGAGTTAACCGAGGGGCAGTTGAATCACCATGTTCATATTGTCGGGGCTTCTGGTTACGGAAAGACTGTTTTGCTATCTCATATGATTCAGCAGCGTATTGAGCAGGGGAAGGGATTGCTATTTATCGACCTGAAAGGTGATATCGACACGATCATGAAGTTTTCAAACTATGCGCTTAAAGCCGGTAGGGTGAACGACCTTGAGATATTTTCTTTATCAAATCA
>JANNCH010000641.1:0-1752 GCA_031386315.1 Pseudobdellovibrionaceae bacterium | reverse complement strand
ATTTCTGGACACAGAGCATCTACTGGATATATAAAGTCTCTAGTAGATGCTCTGTGTCCAGAAATGGACCTGGCACCTAAATGAAAAAAGGCTCCATCTCAATAGGGCGTTCGTTCGTTGGTAATAAAAATGAAGGAATTTCTTGCTCGGGCGGTAACATCAAGTAAACGCCATAGGGAGTTCTTGCGCCAATCCAGTTCAATGGGCGACGGTACATGAATTCGGTTCTTGTCTGAGTATAAACAAGGAACTCGTCCTTACGGGCTCTTTCGAACGAGGCCCATAGAAGGCTTTCAAAAATGTCTTCATTGTCGGCGTTTAAAAAGGTCAGATAACGGAATTTAAAATTTTCTTCCATTTTTAAGCGGGTCACGGGTTTTGTCAGGGCGCGGGTCCATCCAAACATTTGGCCAACTTTTAAAAATTGGCGAAAATTATGGGCGCGCAAAGAATATTCCATGGGAATGTATTCTTGCAGACCATAAGAAGACCAGGGCGCCACACAGCCCACAATATTGTCATGGGCATCGAGAGCGATTAAGAAATCACTCATCTCAAGACCCTTCCAACGATTGATTTTATCGGCAAAGCTATCAGAATCCCAGCAGGTCGAAAGGTCTCGGTTGCGTGATTTTTGGATGATATAATAAATCAAAGCATCTTCATGATCAGAACTGCATGGGCGAATACGTAAGTGTGGCAGCGGGTTTTTAGCCCAGGGCAATTGGCCGTGCAGCGACGTTAAATTAAAGCGACGATAAAGATGATAATGGGGCAGGGGGCGCTTCATCGATCGCGGCCGCACAAAAGCATTGGCGGCTTGAACTTCGCTGCCGCTTAATACAGAAAACATATATTTCGCATCAAAAGTACGACGGATCTCTTCCATCACGGGTAAAAAGTGTTTTCCCCACTCGATGATGACACGTCGATTGTTCGAAATTCGTAGATCACGGCCAAAGGCCACGCTTTGAATTTCATTATCTAAAAGCGTATCGCGAATAATAAACGAAGCGGTGCCTTCTATTTGCTGATTTTCACTCAAGACATAGGTTAAAAATTTATCCGATTGATTTTCGTAGGGCGCAAAAAAGTTATCCTTGCGGTCAATCTTGATTTCTACTAAGCCTTTTTGCAAAAAGCTTTTGTAGAACTCGCTCAAGGTTTTTGCCATATCAGGTGTTGCGATTTCTATTTTCATCCGCGGGGCTTCCAAAGCACTTCAGCCTCGTTGGTTTTTAAATTCACCCAACGAGCCACAACAAAAAGATAATCGCTCAGGCGATTTAAATACATCAGACAATGGGCATAGTGATCCAATTTTACCGCAAGCTCAGCCGATCGTCTTTCGGCGCGACGGCAAGAGGTTCTAGCCACATGCAAATGGGCCGCACACTCGTGACCGGTGGGTAAAACAAAATTACGCAATTCGGGTAGCTGGGCTGTAAGGTTATCGATATGCTTTTCTAAAAACTCGATATCTTCAGCTAAAACCTGGGGAAGCTTGAGCAGGATTTTTTCATCGGCGCAGGCAAGCAAGCTGCCAACATTAAAAAGCTCGCTTTGGATTTTTTCAAAATGGGCGTCTAGTTCATGTAGAACGGGCAGTTTTCTTAAGTAACCAGCGCGAACAACGCCAATATAGCTGTTCAACTCGTCCACGCAGCCATAGGCTTCGACCCGTGGGTTGAATTTTTCAACGCAAGAGCCGTCCACAAGGCGAGTGCTGCCTTTATCTCCGGTTTTAGTATA
>JANNCH010000639.1:0-2467 GCA_031386315.1 Pseudobdellovibrionaceae bacterium | reverse complement strand
TCACAGTGTTAGACCCGACTGTTCCGGACACTGCCTTCGGAACGTCTATGGCCACTTTCAAAAATAGAACACAGAAGCGCGACATGCTAGCAGTTTCTGGTGGCACAGATAAGTTGTATTTCTATTACTATCCTAATGCAGGCCCTACAGAGTTGCCGATTGCCTTACAAGCTGTGAATGTTGGTAATGCCATAACGAATATTTACAGTATTACAAATATCGGGGACATAGATAAACAAAACGGCGATGATATCGCAATCGTTACTTCAACGGGTGTCTACATTTTTAAATCATTTGGGATTAGTATTTCTTATCTGACTGGTTTTAACTTCTCGGGCGTAGCTACCTATACGTATGGTGGTGCGACATTGACGTATATGCAAAAAATTACCTACGCAGGAAATTACATTGGTTATGGGATAAGTTCGTTGGATATGAATGGTGATGGATATTCTGATATGATCGTAAATGCACCTGAAGAAAACTCGGCACAATCTGAAATTGTAACTGGTGCTGGGTTTGTTTCAGTATTATTTGGTTCGGGTGCTGGTCTTAGCCAGGGGCTTACTTCGATTTCGGATTTAGGTTCGCGCTATCCTGCAACGACGACAACAGCTGGTGTTAAAACACAGTATCCATTTAAAATATTTATGCCGAATGCGACGCCTTACGAGCGTACAAAATTATCACCTTTTGCGGTCGGTGATATCAATGGTGATGGTAAAAATGATCTGTTAATTGGTGTTCCGGGGCGAGATATTATTGAGTCGTCTGTGCCGAAAGTATTCTCGGCGGGCGCAGTGTATATTATGTACTAGGTTTTCTGAGGGGTTAATATGGGCAGGACGTTTCTGAAATACATATTTGCGATTTTTGCATTGCTTTCTTTCGTTGGTTGCAGCGGCGGTCTTCAGACAGGCAGCATCGAAAGCTTTTACTCGGGTGTTGAGTCTGGCACAGCTGTGTCACCAACCGCTGTTAAGCTTTCGTGGGCAAAGAACGAAAAAGTTTCTGAATACAGCGTGTTTGAGTCTGGTCGAACAACACCTTTGGCAACAACTGCTTTTGACAATGTTGTTATTAATAATTTGAACCCTAATACAATTTATAAGTTTAAGGTTCTTGGTAAAGCCGTTGATGGAACTTACGGTCTTGATAAAGAAATCACGGTATCTACATGGCCAAATTTTACCGGTGTTGAGCTCTACGAAGCTATTAATATGGCGAACACAGATCCTGTACAAACGAAGCAAATCGATTTTAGTTGGACCTATGCTGCTAAGCCTGCAAAGTATGCTATATTTATCGGTCAAGGTGTCAGACCAGATGCTACGAATACCAATAACTGGAAAGAAGAATCTTCGGGTCAAATTTTATATCGTGAAACTCAGTCAAATAAATTTTCACTTTCGCCCGTGACTCCGTCCATGCAGTATTTTGTTGTTGTTCATGCGTTGAATCAAGACGGAACCTATCAGCGCACAACAAATATAGTAATGGCTTCCAGCGGCAGCAGCTTTAAATTACCTTCGGTATCTATTCCAAAAATTTCTATCGGAAATTTGCCATCTGTTGGCTTAGAAGTCTTTGCAGACGATGCGCATCCTGGTGCTTTGAATTTTAGAAGCCGTATTTATATGAACGACGTCGCTATTTCAGATGCTATTTCAGGCTCTGGTGTCATCGTTTTTAATAATGTAGGCGTTGGCTTTAAAGGTACTATTAAAAATATCGAATTGCGCATCGAATATCAACATCCACAAACAGGTTTGTTAGAAAAAGCAATTTTACCGATTGCCGAAACTTATGTGAAAAGTATCGATAACTATGTTGAAAATCCACAAACAAAATCTGCTCAAGGTGCTGCGTTTTACGCTCGCGCCTTGGCAAAAGGCGACTTCAACTGCGATGGGCACGATGACTTAGCAGTGGGTGAGCCCAATGCATCTATTACTACACTGGGTGTTATCAGTCCGAATGCTGGTGCGGTTTACGTTTACTATTCAAAAGCGACAGATCCTTCAAAAACTACCTATGCACTCGATACTGCAAACCCAAAAGTGATCACGATGGCTGATTTAACGATAGATGCACAGTTTGGTTATTCACTATCGGCTGGAAATTTGAATGGTGATGGGAATCCTTCGAAAAACAAACCAGACGGAACGGATGCCGCATGTGATGATTTATTGGTTGGTAGTCCTGCATTTGCTATCAACAGTCGTCCCCTTGGTGCTGCGTTTGTCTTTTTTGGTGGTCTGCAAGGACTTCAAGTGGCCGATCGTGTGAGCGATATTCCATTGAATGCACCTACATGTAATGGTGCTTTAGATACTGCAAATTGCTCGCCTGTTTTGATTTTTCCAACTGAGACAGCTTTATGTAATAACTTTTCCGGATTCCCGTCATGGTATGTTATGGGCTTCGGAAAATCTGTTTCATTTATCGGTGACTTTAATGGCGACGG
>JANNCH010000568.1:0-8126 GCA_031386315.1 Pseudobdellovibrionaceae bacterium | reverse complement strand
GTCAAAGCTTGAACGACCCATTCATCGACAACATCGATTAATAATAGAACTTCATAGCCCTTTTCTTTGAGTTTTTCTAGGTAAGGGCTGTTATTCAACTGCGATAGACTGTCCCCAGTGATGTAGAAGATATTTTTCTGTTCTGGTTTCATGCGAGCGATGTATTCATCTAAAGTGATCATTTTGTCTGAATTGGTTGAGTGGAATAAGAAAAGATCCTGTAACTTTTCTTTGTTCGCAGTATCACTGTGCAATCCTTCTTTAAGGGTCGCGCCAAATTCAGTCCAGAAGTTTTCAAAGGCTTCGCGATCTTTTGTCAGCATATCTTTCAATGTGGATAGTACTTTTGTCGTCACGTTTTTACGAATTTGTGTCACTTGGCGATCTTGTTGTAAAAGCTCACGGGAAACATTCAAAGAAAGATCACTGCTGTCGATCAAACCTTTTACAAAGCGCAAATAGGTCGGCAAAAGATCTTTGCAGTTTTCCATGATGAAGACACGTTTGATATATAGACTTAAACCGTATTGAGGCTCGCCGTTGTTGAAATTCCAAGGTTTTTTAGAGGGGATATACAAAAGTCCGTTGAACTCGATCGTCCCTTCGGCTTTGTAGTGTATTGTGCGAGTTGGTTCATTCCAGTCATGACTGATGTGCTGATAAAACTCTTTGTGCTCTTCTTTCGTTACTTCTGAGGGCGAGCGCAACCAAAGGGCTTTTTGTGAATTAAGCGTTTCATCTTCTTTATCAGTTTGAAGCTTGATTGGGTGTGCGATGAAGTCTGAATATTTTTTTACCAATGATTTTAAAACCCAAGTGTCTGTGAAGTCTGCGACTTCGTCTTCGGTTTTAAATTCTTTCAAATGCAAAGTGATTGTCGTGCCTGTACCTTCGGCGCGCGGCACACTGTCGATAGTGTATGTGCCATCGCCTGTGGACTCCCAAACTGTACCATCATTTGTGCCCGCCTTTTGCGTATGAAGAGTCACACGGTCTGCGACCATAAAAGCAGAATAAAAACCCACGCCGAACTGACCAATAAGTTCAGGTTTTGTTTTTGTTTCGGCATTCATATGCATAAATGCTTTTGCACCCGAACGCGCAATTGTTCCGATGAACTCATTTACCTCGTCCATATTCATACCGATACCGTTGTCGGTGATTTTCAAAGTTTTTTCTTTTGCATCTGCGTTCAGACGAATTTGAGGCTGCCAATCTTCAGGCAAAATTTCTGGATGAGTTAAAGATTGGAATTTTAACTTATCGATGGCATCCGATGAATTTGACAGCAACTCACGTAAGAAAATCTCTTTTTGTGAGTAAAGTGAATGAATCACGATATCCATCAATTGTTTGATTTCAGCATTAAAATTCTGTACTTGCTTCGCCATTGAGAACTCCTTCGTCGGGTGGATGTGGATAATGTTAGTTTTTTAATGATTTTGGCAAGGTATCAAGGATGAAATCCTTAAAAAAGTCTATTAAGTTGGGACCAAAGCCGTCTTAGCATTATGCGTTAGAGCTATTGAACAACAAAGTCGAAGTAAGTCTTCGGAAAGGGCTCACCACGCAAAGTGTAGTGCCACCACTCTTTAGGGTAATTATAGAAGCCGCCCTTACCCATCGCACGCTTCAAAATTTGACGATTCTTCTGTGCAACTTTTGATACATCTTTATTAGAGGTATTCGTCAGTTTACTAAAACAATCATAGGTTGTGCCCATGTCCAATTGCCCTGTGGCTGCTATATTTTTTTGATAACGACAATCCGTACTGTCTTCACGAAAATGCAAATCTGCATTTTTGCTCTTTGCTTGGCTTGCAGAGGCATCTACTACACGAACCAATGTTAGGTCCAAAGTACTACCGCGGCTATGACCCGAACGACTTGCAATGTACTGTCGCTTCACTAAGAACTCTTTGGGCTCTTCAACATAAAAGATTTTTTGCATTTTAAGATCCTTAGGATCTCGAGTCCAACTAACGAACTCATTCACTGCCCGCTGGGGGCGATAACAATCCAGAAGCAAAAGCGAATAGCCTTTTGTTAAAAGATTTTTTTGAACTCTGGATAAGGCCTGCGCCGCTTCTTTCGTTAAAAAGCATTTATTAGCTTCATAGCCCACACTCTTGTGGCCCATGAAATTCCAATCCGTAAAATAGCGCATCTCAACTAATATGCTTGAATCCACACTGGAAATATCCACAAACCCATCTGTCGGCTGAGCTTGTGCAGAAAAGTTGCATAAAATTAATGATACACTAACCATTGCTATACGAAAAAATGTCGAATGAATACATTTCATTTTGAATCCTCGCTCTGCTGCTTGAGTATCGAATATTCATATTACAGATCATTGCTATTTTTTCAGCAGTAATATGACCAGCCTAAAGACCAAACTTATCTACTTCAACAACATAAAAAAGCGGTGCTCAGTTATTTGGATAGTACTCTTGAGAAATCGGTCCACCTAAGCAAATTGAAGGGAACATTAAGGCTTTCTTATTGGTGTCAATGACGATTTTAAAAGCGAGAAAGAGCTTAAAGCAAAAGTTCTTTACGATTTAGAAATAGAAATCGAGGCTAGAAAAAAGCTGTCCAATTGTACAAAAAAGGCTTTTAAGAAGGATGATTGACTGCCTTGTTTATACGCCAGAAGCGATCAAGGCATACTATCATTTTGGTATTGAAGAAGTATCTGCTAACCAGCCAAGAGAAACAAATAAGGTCGAGGGACAAAATCCCTTGGCCTTATCCTTTTTAAGCGTCAACCAGACATTCCGTCGTTTATTGGCAGCCTCGAATTTAAGCATCGGAATTTCGTCTGATTTTAAAGTTGGTGCAGTCGGCAGGACTCGAACCTGCAACCCCTTGGTTCGAAGCCAAGTGCTCTATCCATTGAACTACGACTGCAATAGATAATGAATTTAAATTACTGGAACTATTCTTTAATCACAAGATCATTTCGCAGCTCATTGCGAGCAACGCCCCTCATGGGGAAATGCGTCGACAAAATATCGCCACATTCATGGATACAATCTTGAAATCCTGCGGCCCATTCACCTTGGCGCATGCGCAAAGTCAGTTTATCCACCAGGATTTGCCAGGTTTCTGGCTTAATTTTCTCTGAAATGCCCTTATCGGCCAAAATAACAGCCCTGCGTTCCATCACGGATACAAAAACCAATATACCCGTGGACTGTTTTGTATCACCCACTCGATTTAAGTAAAATTCTAACTGAGCCCTTTGAAAAGCCTGGGCAGCCTCATCATGGTTAGGTACAAGAATTCTTTGAATTATTTTTGAACGACTCAAGAAATGAGAAGCTAAGTAAATAACCGCTGCCAGAACAGGCCACAGATAGATCCACGGAGATACAAACAAAATGTCTTTCCATGGAAATTCAACGAACAAAAGTACGAACAGCAGAATTAGGGTCAAAGAAAGCGGCACATGTCCAATCGCCGATGATCTGCGCACGATCACAGGAAGTATTTCACCAGCCGTTTTTTCTTCTGCCGTACGTACGGCCTCGGATATCTTTTTAACATCGTCGTCGGATAAGTATTTGTGCAACCACTTTGTCATTCGTAACTCCATTACCAGCTGCCAGAGGCGCCGCCGCCACTGAAACCACCGCCACCGCCACCGCCGGACCAACTGCTTCCGCCGCCGCCACCGCCGCCGCCGCCAAAAATTCCACCCGCAAGGCCGCCTGTCAGCACGCCACGGCCAAAACCACTTCCACCACCACCGCGACCGCCTGATGAGCGCGCAATCGTGATTAAAACGAAAAGTACGAACAGAATCATGAAAACACTTTTATTTTTTTTGCCTTCAGGTGCCGCGATATTATTATTGTCAGCAAATTCTTTATCCACTGAAAGTATAATCTCATGGACCCCGACGACAACACCGTCTGACGAACGACCCGCACGAAACAGCGGGATAACAGTGTCGCTGATAATACGTTTCGCAATCACATCCGGCAGCGCGCCTTCAAGGCCTTGTCCAACTTCAATGCGAAGCTTGCGATCTTGAACAGCAATCAGAAATAAAATTCCGTTGTCGCGTTTTTTGTCGCCAAGCTTCCAAGTGTCGGTGATTTTGATCGAGGCTTGCTCGATCTCTTCACCCTCTAAACTTTGAACTATAAGAACTTGAATCTGTGCTTTGCCGCGTTGGTTGTAGTCATACAGCAATCGAGACAGTTCACGACTGTCTGATCTTTGCAATACCCCAACTAGGTCCATAACGGGGCCTTGCAAAGAAGGAACTTTGAATTCCGCCTTTGACATGAGGCCCGTTAATAAAAAGGAAAGTAGTAGCAAAATTCTCATTAGAATTTAACGTCTGGAGCTTTTTGGACTTTTTCTTTTTCAGAAGCATCCACATCCCACTGAGGTATTTTTTCGTGGTGATACAAAAGTGAATTTGTCCAAGAAGTCGGAGGCACCGTCACTAAATTATTAAAGCCCTTCACGGACTCGATATAGCGTTGACGAGCAATCGTGATACGATTTTCAGTGCCTTCAAGCTGCGCTTGCAGATCCCGAAAATTCTCATTGGCTTTCAAGTTCGGATATTGCTCAGATACTACCATTAAACGACCCAAAGCTTGAGAAACACCACTTTGTGCTGCCTGATATTTTTGAATTTGTTCTGGAGTCGACTTAGAAGGATCAATAGTCACTTGAGTCGCTTTTGCACGAGCCTCCATAACACCTTCTAAAGTTTCTTTTTCATGCTTCGCATAACCCTTAACAATTTCAACTAAGTTAGGAATCAAATCCGCACGACGTTTGTACTGATTCGTAATTTCAGCAAGCGAAGCATCCACATCATTCTTAGAAGTCGGAATAGATTGCATACCACAAGCAGACAACAACACAGGCAGGATAAGTAAAACCATTAACTTTTTCATAATAAATACCTCTTTCCAAATTGATCGAACAACCACATAAAACAACAACCAGCCCCGCCAATCAAGAATAACCAGCTAATGCACTCCACCGCACCAAATTGGAACCACATAGAACACAAAAATTAGAAGCAGAGTCTTGTTCTTTCAACTCTGCACCTAGGAGGGGCTACCTTCACTTGCAGACGGACCTCAGCGCCGGCACGACGCCGTACCCAAGCGCTGCGAGGCCAGGAAGGCCGCGTCCGGCTGCAAGTGAAGGTAGCCCCTCCTAGGTGCAGAGTTGAAAGAACAAGACTCTGTTCGTGACCTTTTGTAGGTTTTGCGTTACTTTTTTTTCATGCGTCTTTTGAAACCGGTGTTCCGCGAAATTGCGGGGTTTATTTTTGTTGATAAGATTTCGGGTGTGAATACTCATGCTTCGGATTTTGGGCGCGCGGGTATTGTTGATGTAATTGAAGAGTCCTTTGGATCTAAGCTTTTTGTTGTGCATCGGCTGGACAAAGGCACCTCTGGTGCACTTATGTTTGCGAAGTCTTCAGAAGATGCGAAAGATGTTGCTGCATTATTTGAATCGCATAAGGTTGCTAAACGTTATTTGTTTTTAACGGATAAAAAAGTTTCTTTGTCTGAATTTAAAATTTCTTCTTATATTGAAAAAGATAAAAATGTTTTTGTTAGCCATCATAAAAAAGACGCCAATGCGCACACTCGGATTGTTAAGATTAAATCTTTGCCCCTTGGTGACCTTTGGGAGGCCCTGCCTACCACGGGCAAACCCCACCAGATTCGGCTGCATGCGCTCGAAGCTGGAATTCCTATTCTGGGGGATTCTGAACACGGTGGTTCACCTTTCACTCGGCTTTGTTTGCATTCTTTGAGTTTGAAATTTCAGCTGCGTGGTGAAGAAGTTTTTTTTGAAACTGCTTATCCCGCTTGGGCTGCACCTGTTGAGTCATTGCAAGAGCTGACTTTGATGGAAGCCATTGCTCAACGTGAGCGAATGTATGGCATCTCAAAACACCCTGATGAGTGTCTTCGCCTTTCGCACACTGAAGTGGACACCTACCGTGTGGATCAGTTCGGCGATCATCTTTGGGTTTACTGGTACAAAGAAAGTGATCCGCTAGCGCAAGACCTCGCGCGCTTTGAAAATATTGGCAAAGCACATAATAAAAAAGTTTTTGTCCGTAAAATGCTCAACCGCGGTGACGATCCGAATTCCAACCCACTCTGGAAGTTGGGCAATACTCAAGAGCGCTGGGAAGCCAGCGAAAACGGTGTGAAATATGGGCTGCGCACAGACACGGGCCTTTCACCGGGACTTTTTTTAGATCAACGTGAAAACCGAATTTGGGCCCGAAAACACGCCCAAGACCGCAGTGTTTTAAATTTATTTTCTTATACCAGCGGTTTTAGTGTGAATGCTGCATTGGGCGGAGCCCGCGAAGTGGTCACAGTCGATGTCAGTGCTAATTTTCTTGAATGGAGTAAAGAAAATTTCAAACTGAATGGACTTGATCCTGAAAAATATGAATTCTGGGTATCAGACGCTTTGGTGTTTTTAAAAGGAACTTTTCGACGTAAACGCAAATTCGATATGATTATTTGTGATCCGCCGTCATTTGGTCGCTCTAAAAATGGCGTATTTTCAATCAATAAAAACTATGAAGAGCTTTTAACAAATTGCCTCTACAGCCTGACTAAGAATGGTTTGCTTTTGTTTTCGACGAATTACGAAAAGTGGACGATGAATGATATTCATAAAAATATGAATAAATTAAAAAGTAATTTTTCGTTTAAAATTTTAGAGGCCCCAAGGCAGGGGCTCGATTACGAGTTGCCCGACCAGGAGCCTCTGATGAAATCTATTATATTACGAAAAACCTAACAACTATTTAGTTCGTAGCGTTCAACTTGTTGAGCTCTTCATAACCAGGCAATGAAGATAAATCTGGAACCACTACAATGGCAATACGACGGTTCGCCGCTTTGCCTTCGACAGTGTCATTTGGCTGAACCGGTTGAGTATCACCAAAGCTAGCAGCACTCACGCGCATAGCTGGCATACCGGCATCGATCATTCCACGAGTGACATTCAATGCACGCACTGAAGCCAATTCCCAGTTAGATGGGAAGACTGCCGTCGCTATTGGAACATTGTCTGTGTGTCCTTCCACTTGGTAACGTTTACCTGGAATGGCCGCTAGTTGTTTAGAAACCTCTTTGATGGCTTCTAGACCGGCAGCAGACAATTTAGCAGATCCCGATGGGAATAATACATCTGAACCCAAGCTCACAACCATTTTGCCATCGATGATACGAACTGAAAGTGTCCCTGAATCAGTTAATTTTTTAAAACGTGCTGTGAGGTCTTGGAATTCTTGCAAACGTTTTTTCTGTTCTGATTGGCGCTGTCTCATCTCTTCCATGGCTTTTTTCATTTCATCCAAAGAAGTTTTCAACTGGCCACGATCTTTCGCCGTTTTGATCAAGTTTTCTTCGACTTGAATTTTTTGTTTGTTCAGCTCAGCATATTCTGCTTTTTCTTTTTGCAAATCCGAATTCGCTTTCGCTAGCTCTTCATTGTACTTTGCAACTTCGGCTTTGTGTTTCGACGAAGACACGCAACCACCTAAAAAAGCCACTGTCGACATCAGCATGATGGACCGGGCAACATTTACTTTCATAAAAAATCCTCCTTGTTTGTTAACTTATGGATAAAAACTATATCGAACTGTAACACGCTCTGCATTTTGCAAGCCTGTTTTACTACCACTAACAAAAGGTGAAATTTTTCTTTTCACTTTTTTCTTAGCAGCTGGAAAGCGCTTATCATTCACACGACAATCAAAACGCTCATCCTTACAAAGGGCCGTGAATTCGTCTTTTTGCTGACGAAAAACATAATCGTCCACGGCTTTGATCATTTTATTAATCAGCTCGATGTCGGCGGCGCTCACAGTTTTTTCTTCTTCGATCTTTGGCGCCGGCGGCACAACAGTGATAGCCGTTGAGCCACCACCCGTTGTTTTGGACTCGCGAACTTCTTTTGAGCAATCACATTTTTGATTCCAACCAGCACAAGAACTCAGAAAAACCAATGTAAGTAATAAAAATATATATTTCATTTAATTAGCCCACCCGCTCCACCAAAGTGGCGCGCCATTTGGATTCGCCTTCGCATACTTATAAAATTCTTCA
>JANNCH010000496.1:0-2435 GCA_031386315.1 Pseudobdellovibrionaceae bacterium | reverse complement strand
CTCGCCGACTTGCTGGTAGTTGATCCAGCGCCATCCGTGGCAGGCAATCTCGTGGCCGAGTTCAACGAAAGCTGCCGTTACTTCCGGCGCGCGCTGCAACGCCATGCCTCAGGGGCTGAATTTATTTTGGATTTTGTCGAGGGACAAAAAGATTTAAAATTAGGAGTTTTGCGTGCGGTGGGAGAGCCTGAAAAACGCTTCCAAGAAGATCGTTTAAGAATTCTACGTGCGGTTCGGTTTTCTGGGCAATTGGGGTTTGAAATTGAGCCAGCTACATTGCAAGCTATTCAAAAAATGGCCGATAAAGTTCGCGAAGTGAGTGCCGAGCGTATCACTGAAGAGATGACAAAGCTGCTGCGAACGAACTATCGACTGCGCGCATTTGAAAACCTGCAGAGCACGGGTTTGATGCAAGTTCTGTTTGCATTTCGTAGCCAAAACATTTCATTTTTGGACATACCTACAAAAGACAACGCCAAATTATGGAGTTTGTTTTTTCTGCCTTTGCTAATATTGCCGGACGGAATTTTGCAGTTGAGAGCTTACGTTGAGGGTTTGCGGTTTTCCAATAAAGATAAAAAATTTATTTTTGATTGTTTTGCTTTTTTGAGTGAAACCGAAGAATTCTTTAAAAAGCCCTTTGGCGAAAGAATGCTGCGTTATTCGCAAGATTTCGTTGGTTGGGGCTGCCAGATTTTAAGTTCCCAAAATAGTGTATTTCAAACCGACATCGAGGGACTGCAGCAAAATTGGCTGTATTTGGAAGAAAAACTTCCGAAATGTTTTGTCACAGGCAACGATCTCTCAAAAAAATTCACGGGGCGTGAGATCGGCGAACAGTTACAAGAGGTTTATATTTTGCAATTAGAGGGCAAGATTAATAGTCGAGATGAAGCGCTTGAGCATATAAATCTCAAAGATTAACACTTCGAAATTTTAAAAATCACCTTTACTTCATGCAAAGTGTGATAGCCATTGCGTTTGAAAATACTTTGTCGATCACTCATTTTGTCGTGACAGCTATGCTAGCATCATATTTTTAAGGATGGCGCGGGTGCTTTCTTTTTTTGTAAGAAATGAGCAAAGTCCCACGCAGTGGGTGTGCTGCCATGCCAACCATACCTGCAATATCACCCTTAAGGGTAAAAGCTTGCTCGATGTATGGCTTGCCAGGTGTGACATCGGTTTGAGCCAAGCGAAAAAAAAGCCGGTGCCTGTGAATTTGTTTGAGCGTTTTCATGACTCTATCAGCAAAAGCATTCACAAGTCTTTTGTCGAAGAGTGAATTGATTGGTTCTATTTTAGGTGCTGCCGACATATATTTTCTCTATTAGGCGGCTTTTGCCGCTGCAGGATGATGTTTTGCAAAAACTCGTTCCATTTTTGCTTTCAAAGTATTTGAATTGAAAGGTTTGACCACATAGTCCGAAACCCCGGCTTTGGCGGCCTCGAGAATGTGTTTTTGTTCACTCTCTGCTGTGACCAGCATAAAAGGCATAGCTTTAAAGCGTGGGTCTGCCTTGCAAGCCTTTAGAAGGTCGATTCCTTGCATTCCGGGCATATTCCAATCAGAAATAATAAATTGATAAGGGGCGCCCTGGTCATGGGCTTGTTGAATCAAGGGCAGGGCGGTCTTGCCATCATCGGCCTCTTCGATCTTGGTATAGCCTAGCTCATTTAGGACTTTTTTGATGATTTTTCGCATAGTTGCGAAGTCGTCGACTACCAAAAACTTAGTGTCTAAGGGAAACATAATATCTACTCCATGATTCGGCTAGTTGAAAATATACAAAAATATTCTGATTTATCGGTCTAGTTTTATAAAACTATAGTCCAAACCTATTGCGGAATTCTCAAAACGTGTCAGACTTTACTACAGGTGGTCGTGCTGTTTTTGGACATGAGTCCTGGACAGAATGGAAAGCTACATAGATTAAAGTCTTAAAAAGAACGAAAACAATTTACGGGAGGGAGCAAGGATGCTCAGAGATGTCCTCATACAAAAAGGTCTTTCAAATAGAGAAGCAGAAGTTGCTGAACTAGTTTCTAAGGGCTTGTCCAACAAGGAAGTTGCGAACCAGCTTTTTGTAACTGAAAAAACGGTGAAATTTCACCTTACAAACATTTATAAAAAAATGAATGTGAAATCTCGCGCTCAGTTGATTGTTTGGTGCTTGCCACACTTGGGTTTTGTTGAAAGCGAAATGCGCGCTGAAAGCAATAATCAAGCAGCAGCTGCGACAACTGGTTATAGCAATGCAACACAAACTATCCCAGCAGGTTCTGCGACGGTAGCGGGTGGCGCGACGACTCTTCCTGGTGGCGGATTTAACCGTAATAACGGTAATTCCGACGCTGGTATGGGCGGAATTTAAGAATTAATAGTGGGGTCGTCACTGCTTGGCTGAAATAAGTAATAAACCTGTTTCTGCTTC
>JANNCH010000445.1:0-2593 GCA_031386315.1 Pseudobdellovibrionaceae bacterium | reverse complement strand
CAGAAACTAGCCGATGCTTCTTTGATTTTAGGAAGTTCGCCATCTGGATTGCAGCTGGCCTATTTGCAGACTTTAACAGAGATCGCCGGGGACAAGACCAATACCATCATCTTCCCTTTGCCGCTAGACATCATACAGGCGATGATAAATAAGAAGTAAGCAGATAAATAAGAAGTAAGCAGATCTATTAGAGCTGACTTCTGGTCTAGGTGATTGGCTCTAAACTGGACTCCCGTCCGCAGTTGCAGAATGTGATAATTTTAAATCACATGAATGCCTCTATGGACGGAGACACTTTTGAATCTACTGCTATCAGCTGTTTTCACTTTTGCTATTACCACTCTATCTTTCACTCCCGATGTCGTTGCCCAAGAGCTGGTACGCGTACGTTTGATGTCTCAGCAAGATGAAATTATCGTCAGTGGTTTTGGTTTGCGTGTGCAGGGTGTCGAAAATAAATTCCAACAGATTGCAATTCCAAGATCTGACCACTCACAACACTGCCGCCTTGGCCATCGCCTTGATCAACCACATTGTCGATGATCAACATAATCGCACCGTAACTGTCCTGAAAAAAGCCCGAGAATACTTTTTTGCCAGCTTTTGTAAACCAATAGTTATATTTAGCTTCACTTGCACCGTTATCTTTCGATGTTCCGTAAGAATCGTATTTTTGATTGATACAGTTGCTAGTTAAACAAGTATGAAAATTGCCTTCGAATCTTTGACCATTGTCAGTGTATGAAATTTTGATGTCGCCCGCATATTTTCCGCCGCCAACATTTTTCAAAGCCACTTTCAATTTAACATCGGATGGGTTGTTCAGTGGACGAACTCCAACATAAGAATTCATTTCATGTAAAGAGACCGGGCGGAATGGAACTTCGTTCGTAGAGGTTGTACCATCTGCTCCGGCTGGTGCATCGACAGGTGTAACACCTGATGTATCTAACGGTGTTGCTCCTGCCGCTGAATTGTCTGAAGTACTTGTGCCTTTCGCGCAGCCAACACCCATTAACGACACTGCTGCCAGTAAAATGATAAGTTGTGTATTCAGGTTTTTCATAGGGCCTCTCTTTCATAAATTAAGTAATGCAGAGGCCGTGCCGAAACCAACCCATGCCCCTATCCGCTGGAAACCATTCAAGAAAACAAACTAATCTCAAATCAAAACAGTTCTGATTAAATGCTCAACACCAAAAATTGGTGCCCAAGTCCGTCACTTCACCCAAGTGGTGCGACCGACAAAGCTTCAGACATGACCTAAGTCATCGAATAGTATTACAAATTGCCGACTAGAATGTCGACACTGAGGATCTCATCTTGGTACAAATTTGACAAAATTTTAGTCACAACAAGAAAGCCCTCAAGATATTCGGGGCTTAACCGATAGGTGTCCTGTAAAACATTTTTTCAGAGGAAGGCTTTTATGACACTCAATGCATTTAACATGTTCGCAATCGGCGCAGTGGTTCTTTTCGCTGCACGTGTATTTATTAGTTTCTAGTCACTAGCTGAGCTTGCGGATAATAGTGCGCTAAGATCTCTGAGAACTTCTTTCCTTGAAGCCCCAGCATGCGACTGCCCCACTGACATAACCCGACACCATGACCGAACCCACGCCCTACAAACGTGAAATCCTTATCGTTCTCTTGCACTTTAAACAAATTACTCTTCAAATCTTGAAAACCAATCAAACCGCGAAAGTCATTGCCATTGAGCATACGCTTCTTACCATTGCTAAGAAACACGGACACATCTTTGAGCCGCTCTTCTTGTGGGATCTGGATAAACTTGAGTTCTTGTATTTGCACATCGGTCTGATCAATATCCAAAAATTTTCGAATCTTAGCTAAGACGTTTTCTTTTGAGACAGTGATGCGCCAATGAGCCTTAGGATTCACCGGGCAGGATTCATCGACGGCCTCGCCACCACTGACACTCATATTCCAAACATTTTTTGCTGATACGGTTTTGCCACCACAATCAGAATGATAGAAAGCTTTGAGCACACTTCCTTTAGAACTGAGAATTTGCATTTTTTGAGTTTCTAAAACTGCCTGTGCAGCTTTACGAATGTGCTGGTTACCATCGTTCAAAACGACATGCTTAAACACTTGGTCCATCACACTGCTTTCCAAGTGGTAGGCTTTTTTACGACGCTCTTTCATCACTGCCAATGTGTACGATCTTGCTGCGACGGCTTGAGCCTTCAGTGTTTCCATTGGCCAGCTCAACGGCATTTCGCTAGCTATCACACCCGTGAGATATTCATTGAGTGGCAAGACTCCAATAAGATCCATTTTTGTTTTTCCAGCGGGACCTAAGAGAACTTGCTTTGGCATGTTTTGGGCTTGCACCTTGAGGCCAGTCCCATCGATAGCAAGCAAAGGATCACTGATGATCTGTGATCCTGTACTTTGACTGCGAGTCACTAACCAAAACGATGCGCCGTCTTTATTGAAGCGACGAATGCGAATGTTTTCAGATCTTGGAATTGCAATCTGTTGGAATTTATTTTCGACACCCTGCACACGCAAACCAAAACCACTGACGATAATTTCATCTTGCTGAGACATCAAACGTACGCGTA
>JANNCH010000413.1:0-2854 GCA_031386315.1 Pseudobdellovibrionaceae bacterium | reverse complement strand
TGTCATTGCGTCAGATCCACAGCTGGATTGGTTTTGGCCGCAGGTCAAAGAGAGCTTCGTCAGTCACTGTTAATATTTATTGTGAATATTCTATGTCGAATGTTTAAAAACACTGTAGATACTATCTGCGGCTTTTCTTGGGCCGCAGATTCTCGTAGCATTTGCGCTAAGCTTAAAAAGTACAAGTCATTTCTGATTCAGTAGATTTGAATATGAATCCTATCTTTTTTTGAGTTCTGCCGGACTGAATTTGCTTTAAGTCGGCGCTGACAACCATCGAAAGTATGATTTTATGATTTGCAGATCCTTCACCTGTTTTGTTGCGAACCGAGTTTAATACACCGTTAACGTATGTCATTTTATTTCCTCGAAGGTCTGTAATAGACAGACCTTCTTGAAGGGGAATGTTAACAGCTGGAATGCGTAAAATCACATTATTTGCGGGCGCAGACTCAGAGTTGAGGCCAACGATCACTTGAGTTGAATCCATACCGTCTTGTCCAACAACATATGTGCAATCAGTCGGGGATGTATTTGAAATCTTATCAAATCCCTCAACTGATTTTGCAAGTACTGATGACTGTATAGAAGTTGGTTCTCGAACAGGTGCTGTGATTTCGGCAGTTCTAATTTGGGTTTGCGTGCATGCCGCCGTTGCAAGTAACAGTACTAAGATAGATAGTTTCATTTTTATCTCCAAAAATTTTGTTGTTGTTTATAAGTAGGCCTAATTTAAAGCCTTAAAGCAATTGATTTGCTTATTAGCATTATCTATTCGTTCAGTCAGACTGAACGAATAGATAATGCTACGGGTCTTTTATTTTTCAATATCTTAAAACAAAATCAAATATATGAAAAGAAATATAGACAGCTATCTTAGGCCGCAAATAACAAAATGCACAGACTATCGTCTGTATCTAAAAGAACTTTTTTTGTGGAGTAAATATTTGAAGAAGAGCTTTTCTTATGACTACTGCGCTAAGAAAGTGGGTGCTTCAAAGAGCTATCTTAAGCAAGTGCTGGATCAAAAAATACATGTCGATATCAATAGAGTTGAAAAAATCGCCAAATTATTTGCAATGAGTCCTTTTGAGAAGCAGTACTTCATCACTTTGCTTATGCAAAATCAAATTCATGATTCAGAAACTAAAAAACACTTCACAGCGATACTTGAAAAAATGCGAATAAATGAAGAGGTACTGGGATTAAAAAATTATCGAAAAAAAATTAAAGTCAATGTTGAGCAAGTCCCTGACTGGCTTTCGCAAACAATTAGCTCAATGACTCAGATAAAAGGGTTTTGTTTGGATGCAAAATGGATTCAAAAAAGACTTTGCAGCAAGGTGTCTTTATCAGACATAAATAAAGTTATTGAGTATATGTTAAATAAGAAAATGATTGTTTTTGATGGAGCCAAATATCATGAAAACTGCTCTCATCACTCTCCGGAACCCTTCGAGTACGAAGGGCATAAAAGATATCTTCACGGTGCAGTAAAAACAATTGATATTCTGAGTACAAATTTCAAGGCGCATTGCCCCTCACTCTTTTTCAATGGTTCTGTGGGCATTGCTAAAGAAGATTTTGAAAAAGTTTCTACTGCCTATTATTGTTTTATAGATGAGGTTATCCGAATCGGTGAATCCGCAAAATCATCAGATAAAGTCATTTATATTTCGAACAATTTATTTCATGTTGCAAAAACACTAGACACTGACTGAGTTTCAGGTTTTACCGCCCCGATAGGACGATTTAGGATTTTTGCGAAAAAAATCCTAAATACCTAATAGACGACGATTGCTGGCAGAATCTGTTTTCATGCCTGCAAAGTCGTCAAAGGCGGTCTTTACCACTTCGATAATACGGGATTGAATAAAGGGTGCGCCTTCGCGTGCGCCCTGTTCAGAATCTTTCAAGCAGCACTCCCACTCGAGCACGGCCCAACCTTCGAAATCATATTGTGTGAATTTGCTAAAAATCGATTTAAAATCCACTTGCCCATCACCCAACGAACGAAAACGTCCCGGGCGATCAACCCAGGATTGGTATCCACCATAAACACCCGAGCGTGGGCTTTTTTGAAACTCAGCATCTTTTACGTGCATAGCTTTGATACGTTCATGGTAGCAATCGATGAAACCTAAATAATCCATTTGCTGCAATACCAAGTGACTTGGGTCATACAAAATATTCACGCGCTTATGATTATTCGTGGCTTCTAAAAAACGCTCAAAAGTAGCGCCGTCATGCAAATCTTCGCCAGGGTGGATTTCAAAACAAAGATCCACTCCGCATTCGTCAAAAACATTTAGGATAGGCAGCCAGCGTTTTGCAAGTTCGGTAAAACCTTCTTCGACGAGGCCCGCAGGTCTTTGTGGCCATGGATAAAAAGTTGGCCACAGTAATGAGCCTGAAAAACTGGCTTGGGCTTTCAAGCCTAGGCGTTGACTTGCTTTCGCGGCCAGTTTCATTTGTTCAACAGCCCACTTTTGACGTTCATTGGGATTGCCACGCAATTTTTCAGGGGCAAAGGCATCAAACATTTCATTGTAAGAGGGATGAACAGCGACAAGTTGCCCTTGTAAATGAGTCGAGAGCTCAGAGATTTCGATACCGATTTCTGCAAGGCTTCCCTTGATTTCATCCGCATAGGTTTGGCTCTCAGCTAACATTTGTAAATCCAAACAGCGTGGATCTGTGGTCGGCACTTGTACGGCCTTGTAACCAAGATCTGCCATCCATTTTGAAATGCTGAGTAAATTATTGAAAGGTTTTTCATCACCCATGAATTGCGCTAAAAAAACGCCGGGTCCTTTGATTGTTTTCATTCTTAGCTCTTTTCTACGGTGGTCCA